>JBFFIY010000087.1:0-19251 GCA_041556195.1 Enterobacterales bacterium | reverse complement strand
TAACTATTTAGCATTTATGTTGAATGACTATTCAATATAAATCTCTGTTGGACTGTGCCGCTGGACACAGCCGCCTGATACTTATTTATGGTTTTTGTTTGCTAAGTGAGAGAAGTATTTTTTGGAGTTGGCTTTGATTTGTTGTGTTTTTTGAATCTTAGCCATACCTAGCAACTGTTTTCCATGCATTTTGTATTCAATTTGAAGTTAAAGATCTCATATTTTTTTATCAGACGCAAGTTTTCCTCCACAGATCTTCACATGCCTGTCCTAATTTACTGATTTTAACAACGCCTGTCCTTTTATACCAACAACGAAGGGGTGGTTTGGCCGGAGCTTGCGTAGGAAAAATTGCCCTGTAGTTAATTGTCGCAATGCAAGTGCTTGTTACACCACTGCTTCGAGCTCTTGAGGATTACCTTGTTCGATTTTCCGTAAATACACCTCCACTAGTATGAATGCAAACGGAACCACTGAAGCCAAAAGCAGAATTAGCCAACCCCAAACTGGCCACCCTTTTTTACCTGATACTATTAGAGATAAAACAAGATAAAGAAAAAATAAAATTCCATGGGACATGCCTAAAGGAAAAACCCATTCTCTACCAATAACCCCAAGCGTAACGCTTAAAATTACTAAATACGATAAACCTTCCAAAATACTAATTGTGCGAAACACTTTTATCATTTAATTACCTCTATTACTCTATTATTAACTGCTGGGTAATACTTACCTTTTCTAGGCCATTCTTCAATAGCTGGAAAAATATAAAACGAATTGATGTAACAGCTGATTTTACCACCGCCAGCGTCATATATAAATTTGCTCCTGGCGGTAATTATTTTTCTCAATTTAACCTAAGATAACCGATAACTCTTTTTTCATCAATCACTTATCAGTATCTTTAAATTCCCCTTTCCAGATAATTATCGCTGCCGACAATAATTATCTGAACGTTTTTTGTAATAATTACAGGATTCCAATAAATCATTAAAATTATATTTAATCTAATAAACCTCAACTCTGGATAAGCTACGCCCCTCAATATAGTGATTTTTGCGATTTTCAGCGTTAAATTCACTCAAAATAGCCAGCTATTCGTTCGCAAATTTGCCTTGCTAAACACAAAAATCCCAATATTGAGCCTACTAATCAATATTTGCAAAGAATCAACACTTGTAACTTATTGAAAATTAGACATTTAATAAATTCAGATGACATATCTTATCCAGAGTTGAGGTTAATAAAATTAATGTGTTAGTGTGTTTTTCAAAAATATATCAATTCTGTATTTACCGCTGGCGGCGCTAAAGATCGGATTTTTTTGGTTTTCGTATTTTAACAACGCCCGTCCTTTATACTTATACCCGTTCAAGTTTCTTATCCATCAATTGATAACTAAGTTCACCCAGTTTTTTTATTGCTTTTTCAATAGCTTGCGTCCAGGGCAAGCCATAGCTAACTCTGGCGCAACGTTTGTATTTTCCTGACGCAGAAAATAGCACACCAGGGGTTATGCTTATACCTGCTTTTACGCCCAGATGAAATAATTCTGCAGCATCACAACCTGATGGTAATTCTAACCAGATCACTCCGCCTCCCTGTGGATTTGTCATTCTGGTTTTGTCGGGAAAATATTCTGCAATGAGTGAGATCATCCTCTCTTTATTGCATCGTAGTACCCGTCTCAGTCTTTTTATATTCCGATCATAATCACCACTTCTAACATATTCATAAATCACCCACTGGTTCAATAAAGAAGATGAACAACTTAGTGCACGTTTAAAACTCTTAGCTTTTTGTTCATAACGATTAGACAGGATCCAACCCACTCGATAGCTTGGTGCAGCTGTTTTAGAAAATGAACTACAGGTAATGACTAAGCCTTTTTTTGAAAATGCCTGCATCGGCAAGACGTCTTCATCACTAAAATGTAGTTCTCCGTAAACATCATCTTCAATAAGTACGATATTACGAGATTCAACAATTTCTACTAGCTGTTCACGTTTAGATTCTGGCATACAAGAACCTAAAGGATTATTGATCAATGATGAAAAAATACAGGCTTTAACAGAGTATGTATCTAGTGATTGTTGTAAGTCGTCAAGACAGATCCCAGTCTCCGCACAGGTAGGGATCTCTAATGCTCTCATATCCAGAATTTCAATTAATTCTAAAATTCCAAAATAAGTTGGTGATTCCACAGCAATGATATCCCCCGCTTTTGCCACGCTTTGTAAAGAGATAGCTAAAGCTTCCTGTGCACCATTGGTAATAATTATATCTTCGGGGCTAGCCTGGATCCCTTTTTCCAGATACCTTTGAGCCAATAGCCTCTTTAAAGGCAAATAACCATCCATAGGACCGTAAGCCATTGCTTTAGAGCCTGCCTGATTTAAAACACGCCGCATAATTCTTGCCAATGTTTTATCTGGAGGACTTGCCATTACCGGATGAGAAATACCTAAGGGAATACAATTAGGAGAATGTACTGCCTGATAGGCTTCTTCTACCAGAGTCTGGCAGCGCACAGCTACTGGACGCCTCACAAAATTAGCACGTTTGGGACTGGAAATCCCCAGGCCTGCTACTTTTAAGTAATAACCCGATTTCGCCCTTGCTTCTACCTTTCCCAATCTTTCTAATTCTATATAGGCTTGCTTGACTGTCGGAATACTAACGCCAAGTTGATTACTGAGTTTGCGTAGAGATGGCAATTTATCTCCAGGATTAAGTGTGCCTGAAGATTGCATCACCTGAATCAGGTCAATAACCTGTTGATATAAAAAATTCTGGCTATCTTTCTTAATCATTACCATCATAACTCATACGCCTTTCATTTCATCACGCTGACACGACACATATATCTGTACAGGTCGTATTTACATTTTTCTGTATATGTTTAGTATACACAAATAGCGTATGATTTAATTCATACAATATTATTTATTTTTAGAAGTCATTTAATAATTGAGAGCTACAAAGATGAAAAACACCTTTCTCTACATTATCACCGTATTAATTTGGGGTTCAACCTGGATTATTATTCCATATCAATTAGGCGATGTAGCAATTGAAGTCTCATTATTGTATCGATTTTTTACAGCAGCATTGATTATATTTACCCTGAGTTTATTAAAAGGACTGAGTCTTAGATTCAGCCTGAAACAACATTTTTATATTGCTCTTTTGGGCTTATTCAACTTTTGTTTAAATTATGTCACCATGTATGATGCTCAAAATTATTTAAGTTCAGCAATGGCTTCCATTGCTTTTTCTACTTTATTGTTATTTAACATCGTTAACACTCGAATTTTCTTTGGAAAAAGAATCGCCTTAAAAACTTACGTTGGAGCACTGACTGGTATTGCAGGAATCATAATGCTTTTTTGGCCAGAACTCTCAAAGTTCAAGCAGGGAGAAGGCTCTCTTATTGGATTAGTGCTTGTTTTTTCTGGAACATTGCTGGCTTCATTCGGAAACATGATTAGTGTCAGGAATTCACAAAATCACTACCCTGTTTTTCAAACCAGTGGCTGGGCCATGTTATACGGTTCGTTATTTTTATTGGCAATTTCGTTATATAATCAAACTGAATTTACTATCAGTACCGAACCTTCTTACCTGCTCTCTTTTGGCTTTCTATCTATTTTCGGTACAGTTATCGCTTTTTATAGCTATTTTATGTTACTCAAAAATATTGGCCCTGAAAAAGCCAGTTATAGTATTGTATTATTTCCAGTAGTTGCGGTCATACTTAGCAGTTTGTTTGAAGATTTTGAGTGGACAACTTTCACTATTCTAGGCTTTTTATTGGTGGGAAGCGGTAATTTGTTAGTCTTGATTCCCCGGGAAAAAATATCAGGATTTGTTCATTATATTTTCAATTCAAAAGATGGTGTTACTAAAACTACACTACAAAATCCAGATATGATTTTAGAATCATCTGAATTAAATTAATGAATTAATTTTTATGTTGAAGAAAATGATCCGTTTGAAATTGAAAAAAAGCTCCAAGCACCCCAGATGAATTTTCTACCTGGGGATAATGACCTACGCCTTCTAACTGAACCACATCTGGATTAGACATCAATTCATTATATCTTGTAACCATATGAATACCAGAAACTGGATCATCTGTGCCATTTATTAATCTGATAGCAATGGTAGAGTTTTGTAAAGCACCCACCCAACGTGTACGGTAGCGTTTTCTTTCAGCCATATAACAATTCAATTTATGTGAAATTTTTTGTCCCTGATTAAAACGAATTAAAGTCCAAAACTCTTGCCATTGTTGTTCGGTTGGTTGAGTATTCTTACCAAAAACCGAACATAACTGTTTACGAACTATTTTTTCAGAGGACATCTTGCTCACCAAAAAACCAAATGGGCTCATTAATAATTTTTGAATAAGTAAAGCACGATGGGTTTCTGGGAAAAGACCGCCATTTAACAAGCAAATAGATTTAATTTGAAGTCCCTCTATTCCTGCTTTTTTTCTATCCTCAAACCTGGCTAATAACTCCTGAGCCACAGTATCACCATAATCATGCGCCAGAATATGCACCGAATGAATATCCAAACTATCTAATAAGCTTTCAAAGAGTATTGCCTGATCCTGAATATTGTATTCATAATTCCTGGGTTTATCAGAAAAACCAAAACCAATCATATCAGGGGCTATCACTCTATATTTCTGAATGAGATCAGGCCACATCAAATTCCAATCCCAGGAAGCCGTTGGAAAACCATGAATACACAACAATACCTCATCCTGCTCTTCAGCCTGTCTTTCATCATGGTATGAAATATTATAATTTCTGTATTGAAAAGATTTCGCAGTTTCTTTCCAGGTATCAAACTGTATTGGTTTCACCAGAAGTAAATCTCTACTTTATTATTAATCCAGACCTGATTGATCAATTTTTCTTAGTAAATTCTTCCTAACTGAATCAAACTTTAAAAATTTACAGTTTAATCATTTATCCCATTGATTATTTTAAATTGATCCCTTCCAGAATTCTTTGCAGCGTATAACGCTTTATCAACAACCTGGAATATACGGTTATTACTCATCGGCTCGGATGGTACAAAATAAATAACTCCCCCGGACACACTAACATAATCAGAAACAGTGGAAGCTGCATGAGGAATTCTCAATTCATTAATTTCGTCCTGAATGCAATATTGCCTTTGCATACTGGGCATCAGGCTTACAAGAAAAGCGACTATAAAAAATGGGATGCAGATCCCGGCTCGAATGATTAAACAAGCGGGCTTACTGGCCTCGGTAAATACAGCTAAATCCTGAACCATGAAAACAAGTAATACGACGACACCGATAATACTGGCTATTCTTTGACGAAACAGCTTACTTTCTTTAAAATTCCTGAAAAAGTCATCTTCCAGATTGTCAGACTTAAAATGCAATCGTCCTACATTAGACAGTTCTTGTTGTAATATTTGATGTCTTTTACTATATGATTGATTCAACAGCTCATCCTACAGCTTGATGGATTAATAATACTATAGAGCATATAACCTTAATCATTCAAGGTGCTTAGTAGCATATGCTTATTCTTGGATAGACCAATATTCAATCTAATTATAACCTCGTAATGAATGTATTGGTGTTTGGTTGATGTACTGGCGCAGCGGTAAATAACAGGCGATTAGAGAAATAAGGCTGATTAATATAACGGTTCCCAAAAACATGGGGATCATTTTCAGCGAAACATACGTGCCAAGTTCATTAGGAAAAATAATAACTAGCCCAAGAATGATAAAGATACTGATACCTAACCCAACGAGTATCGGTTTCAAATTATCCACTAATATTAACTTGACCAAATCATTACGCTTAGCCCCTATGGCTAAACGTGTGCCAAGCTCAAACTGTCGGAGTTGCGTGCTGTAATTAACGATTCCGTAGAGTCCAATCGCAACTAAAAATAACACGATAATTGACAATGCTATGGTCGTTATTGATGTGGTAATTTGTGGAAATAATCTTAACAGGTGTTTTTCTGAAACTGATTCATATTCATAGGGTGGATTTCTAGAACCTGCTTGTTTTACCATTGATACAATTTGTTCACGACTAAGTGCCTGACCATGATGATATTTAATGATAAAGGAAAACCCAGATTCAGTTGATGGCGTAAAGACTCTGGGCTCTCCCTTTGTCAAAGGTGCATGTATCCTATCCTTTACGATACCAATAATTCTGAAGGGACTGGAATCACCTCTCTGAATCAAACTGTTCAACACCATTCCATCAGGTTGTATTTTTTTAGTAAAAGCCTGATTAACAATAACGACCTTATTTTCATTTTTTTCGATTTGACCACTTTTTTCTTTGTAAACACTCCTTATATCGTTAATAGAAAAATAATCACCTTGCAAAATTGGTTGTCCAATCATATCAAAATAATGTTCATCGATTTTAGAAACTGTTGCAGAAATATTTTTATCCGCGCCTTTCCCGTTATTTAGTACAGTGAAATAATTTAAACGAGCGGCATTATATATATGTGATGAATGACTGATAAACTCTACGGCTGGTGACTCTGAAAATATTCGTTTTATTTCAACCACAAAAGCATTTCTCCCCTGTACATCTAGAAAAGGTAATTTATTTGGTGGCAAATACAGATCGTACAGCTCTTCTGTTGAAAATCCCTTTTCTTGAAAGATAGGTACTACCGCCTGTTGAAATAAATTGATATTTGTAAATAACAACAGGCTTGCCATGGTAACTTGCACTATCATCAAAGTATTTCTTATTTTTTTTGATACTTGAATACCAATGCCCTTACCACTACCCGTTAATTGCGAATTTAATGATTTATAGTCAATTAACTGAGAACTCACTTTAGCCAGAATATAAGCTAAACCCAATGCGAGCATAAAGGCACTTATCAGAGTAAAACGATGTAACCCCAGTTCATTTACTCTGGGCAAAATCTCACTCAAATAGGTTCTCATAACTTCAAATCCAATGCTGGAAATGAGCAATGCCAGAAGCATTGCAGCAAACATCAGTATGGAGGTTTCACTAAATATCAATCGGTGAAGATGGCTTCTTTTAGCACCTATTGCTGCATGAATAGCTAATTGCTTTTGCATTTCTGCTGTTCTGGCCATCATCAAGTTAATAACGTTGGTACAGGCGATCAAGACCAGTGCAATAACACCAGTAAGCATTAATAAGGCCTGAAATTTAGTTCCTCCAATAATAACTTCTTTTATAGCGGTTAATTCAACTTTAGTTCTCCATCCTTTTTTATTTTTAAACATGGCTTGATCATCTTGCCATAACTCATTCAGTATCGGGGTTAACTTATGTTCGGCTTGAACACTATTGATATCTTTATTGAGTTTACCCACTAAAACAATGGCATCATAAGTATTCCATTTATCAAATACCTTGCTTAAATTTCCTGGCACATCCCATGGCAGCCAAACTTCAGTCTCACGTCCAATCCCATAAATTTGCGGTTCTACAAATCTCTTATCAATAACACCAATGATCTGATAGCTCATTCCAGCCAGATCTATTTTCTTCTCTAAAATATCAGCAGTGCCATTAAAATGTTTCTGCCAGGCTTTATAACTTATCACGGCAACAGCATGGCGTTTATCAATGTCTTCTGTATGTTCAAAAGCACGCCCTTTAATCATAGGCACAGAAAACATTTTAAAATATTCCGGAACGGTCTCAATTGTATTTACAAGCGGTTGCGCAGGATGTGTCTCTATCAGGCTCCAAGAATAATAGATAGTGGCGGAACTTGAAAACACTGTATTTTCTTTGTAAAAAGTAATGACTGATTGGGTACTGTTTTCTCGTGTTTGAAGTTCGTCATTTTTATCATAAAGAACATGATTGGTTACAAATAATTTATTCTGATCGGGGTAAGGTAGAGGCTTAACCAGCACAAGATAATTTAAAGTTAAAACACAGAGCAAAGTGCCGAGAGTTATTCCCATGGTTAGAATAACAGAGCTGGAGAAACCTGTTTTCTTTTTTAAGCTTCTCCAGCTTTGCAAATAGATGTAGAATACTTGCCTCATTTCATATTAATCGCTACCACGCAATGAGTGAATAGCTGGTCGGTTAATATATTTAAGAAGTGGCAGATAACAAGCTGCAAAAGAGATACTGCCAATCAATAATAATGAAACGGCAAACATAGAAATTAGCTGAGGTTTTATATATGTACTGAGCTCCTGACTAAAAAAAGCATAAAGAACAACAAGCATAATAATACTTGTTCCAACCCCTAAAATAATAGGGCGAGAATTATCCTTTATAACCATAGCAATTACATTCTTACGTTTGGCCCCAATCGCTAACCTGGTACCAATTTCGAACCGTCGCATTTGTGTGCCATAACTTAAAACACCGTATAAACCAATACCCGCCAGGAAAAAACTTAATACTGCTAAAGTAACAGTAGTAATAGCTGTAGTGATTTGTGAAAAAAGTAGTTGGTTACGTTGTGCCGTAAGAAACTCAAAACCATAAACCGAAATATTTTTATCAACCTCACTGACTATCCTTGCAAATTGTTCACGATTTAAGCTTTGATTGTTTTTTAATTTTATTATCATAGAGTTAGTTGCTAATGTATTAGGTACATAGACACGCATTGGGATTTCACTTGAACCTGGAATTTTAATCCCTTTAACAACTCCTATTATAGTGAGTTTTCGATCATTACCTGGGGAGATTTGCATCCCCAAAACATTACCATCTGGTGCTAATCGTTCGGCAAATACTTCATTAACAATCATAACATCATTATTATCTTTAATGTCAGACTCACTAAAGAAATCACCTTCAAGTAGAGGTTGGCCAAGCATTTGAAAATAACCATCACTTACGGATTTATTATTTGGCGTATAATGTTGATTGGAAGCAATTTCAGTTAGTGCCCACAAGCCAAAACCTGCTAAGGGTGATGTAGACTGAATGACTGATTCAACCTGAGGTAACTGAGTTAACTTTTCTCTGATCTTGCTCATTAGAGGAATACGTTCTTCCTGGGATGGCCATTTCTGTGCTGAATAAGATAAATTTGTACTTACCATATTTTCCACAGTAAAACCCATAGGTTCATTAATCGTTTCAATTGAATCATTGAATATATTGATATTAATAAATATCAAAGCCATAGCCACTGTAACTTGGCTAATAATCAATATTTGGCGAATAGACTTCGAAACCTGAATACCTGTACCCTTACCACTTGACTGTAAGGTTGAGTTCAATGCTTTATAGTTAATCATCCGACTACTCAACTTGGCGAAGATAAATGCAAATCCAAATATGCAAATAACGGCTAAAACCAGGGTAACAAAATTTAACCCCAGTTCGTTAACTCGTGGCAGAACTTCGGCTAAATATTGTTGTAAAATATGGAAACCAAATGCTGAAACCATCAATGCAATCAGAATCGATAGAAGCATCAAGATGCCAGCTTCAGCAAAGAGGGTTTGGAATAAATCTTTTTTTGTCGCTCCGAGCGCAGCTCGAATGGAAAGGGGACGTTGCTGTTCAGCGGTGCGTGACATGAATAAATTTAAGATGTTGGCACAAGCTATTAGCACCAATCCCAAAACTCCCGATATTAATAAAAAAACTGTATTAGCGCTCTCTCCCATTATTGCTGACTTAAAGGAGACAAGCTCCATTTCAACCTTCCAGCCATTAAAAAACTCTATACTTGCAACTTTTTCTTTCCAGGTTTCATTCACTAAAGGTGTAATAATCTGTTCTGCCTGAGATACAGAAATACCTTTCTTAAGTTTTCCAACAAAGACCAGGCTACCATCAATATTTCCCCAGCGATCTTTTAATCTGGTGCCCGAATTATAGTCCCAAGGCAACCACATGCGAGTTTTCAATCCAGTCCGCCGAATTTGTGGTTCGATAAAAGATTTATCCATTACTCCAATTACGCGATAACTTATACCTGAAAAATCCACCTTTTTATTTAATATATCCTTATCGCTATTAAAATTGTTTTGCCATGTCTCATGACTAAGGACAACCACTGGATTATTAGTATCTAAAGCCTCTGTCTGTTCAAAAGTCCGGCCCAGCAACATACTTGGTTTTAATAAAGAAAACCATTCTGGTGTAACAAAACCCAATGCCATGCTTGGTTGATTTGAAAGTGAGGTTAATACATCCGCACCATAATAAACCAGTGCTGTTTCACTGAAAATAGTTTGTTTTTTATAGAGATGAATAAGACCAGGATAAGTAAATGCTTTTGCATTAGTTTCATTAGTTTTATCCGAAATAGCATGTTCGACTTTGAATAAACTCTCTTGCTCTGGATAAGGTAATGGCTTTAGTAAAAGAAAATAGGCTAAAGTTAGTACGCATAATAACGCACCAACGGTTAGCCCCATGGTGATCACGACAGTAGAGACAAAACCCAGTTTATTTTTTAAGCTCATTGACGCCTGTTTTAGTTGATAAAATAAATGATTCATTCCGCTTTCCTTGTCACTGTCTCTTGCAAAAACAAACCATCCAATAGCTTCAACTGGGTTCTGGCTAAATCGGCATAGCGGGGATCATGCGTCACCATGCAAATAGTGGTTCCCTTCTGGTTTAAATCATATAGAACATCCATGATTTTATCACCGCTTTTAGAATCTAAATTTCCTGTAGGTTCATCTACCAGTAAAATTGCAGGATCTGCAACCAATGCGCGAGCAATGGAGATCCTTTGTTGCTGCCCCCCGGATAATTGATTGGGTTTGTGATTAGTCCTATGAGCCATACCTACCATTTCTAAACATTCTGTAACACGTTCATTCATCGCTTTTTCTGACCATTTCTTATCATTGTATCTCAGCGGCAATGCAACATTGTCAAAAACAGAAAGCTCATCGATTAAGTTGAACGATTGAAATACAAAGCCTATTTTTTTATTTCGAATTTCAGCAGCTTCATCAAGTTTTAAATGACTGACGTTGACACCTTCAATAAAATACTCACCTGAACTGGGCTCATCCAATAATCCAAGTAACGATAACAACGTAGATTTGCCACAGCCCGATGGACCGGAAATAGAAACATAATCACCACTCTTAATGGTTAAATCAATATCCTGTAGTGCGTGGGTCTCCATTTCATCTGTTTCAAACACTTTGCATATGTTTTTCATTTGTATTTTTATGTTACTCATTAATTGTTCCTTTTTATTTAAAATATGTTTCATCACTTCACTTTCAACTGAGGCACCATGGTTTTCAAACCCGCCAACTCAGATAAAATATATTGCTCATCGGCTTTTGCACCGGAAATAATTTCAACAAATCGTCCAGCTCGCCTCCCAAATCGAATTTTACGCAATTGCGCATTGTCATATGCATCATCTATACGGTATAACTCAACCTCAGTATTTGGTTTTACATTAGCAGGTCTTTCAATATAATTAACATTGATCAGCTTATCCGCAATAATTACTGCATCAACATTTGCTTGTGGACGCGCACTTAAGGGTAAGATATTGGGTAACAAAATCTCAACCGTCACTGTATTATTTTCAACTACAGGATCAATACGAATAATAACCCCATTAATTTTATCTCTTCTGGTATCAATAGTAGCTTGTTGGTCGATAATGATTTGTTGAGCCTGACTTTGTGGGATTTTTACCAGTGCAATTAATTCTTTAACACTACCAATTAACGCAATCTCCTGACCCGGAGAAAGGCTTTGACCTAGCTCAACAGAAAGACGTTGTAATACGCCGTTCAAACCCGCTCTTACATTCAACTTGTCAACACGCCTTTGTGCTAATTCTAACTGCCCCTGTTGCTGTTTTATTTTCTGACGTTGAATATTGATCGCTTCCATATGAACTTCTGCAAGTTGCACTTCACGCCGCTTCAAGATCTCAATCCGTGTTTTCAACTGCCTTTCGTTAAGCAAACTTTCTTGAAAGGTTATTTTGGCAACAATTCCATCATCTACTAAACTTTCCTCAGCAATACGTCTTAGCTTTGCCGTTTCATAAAGCGCATCTATTTCGGCAAGATTGGCATTTTCATTCAATGACTCTCTTTTTTGATTAACTTCAAGTTGGCGAAAATTGGCTTTTACCTGATCAAGTTCCTGTTTCGCATTTTCAACTTGTTGTTGTAGTTCTGGATTTTCCAATTTGACTACGATGCTGTTTTCGGTTACCACTGCGCCAGGTTTAAGTAATATTTCTTTTACAGTTGCACGAGTAAGAGAAGTAAGCAGTTGTAACTTTGCTGATTTTAATGTGCCATATCCTTCAACAACAACATCAAGATCGCCTTTTTTTACTGTGCCTATAATAATATCAGATCTGTTAACACTGACTGAATTTGAAGATCCTATAACATAGAAAGCTAATATCAATAACGCAACTATCAGACCGATCACCATTTTTCTTTTCGAACTGAACAGCTTTTTTCGGTTTTTGTCTTTAACGACATCCATTTACTCATTAACCTCAGAAATTTTTAATTTAACTGGTAAATTTTTATATAGCCAGAACCATGCCAACAAAAAAATAACCTTTAATATCAAACAGATAGACTGGAGTCATAAAAAGAAACTACTGATTCCAGTCCTATAACGGACCAGCTGGTTCTGTATCGGACTAATGTACTGAAATTTAAGCCTGGATTTCCTTGCTGATTTTAAACCTGAAGTAATCAGTTGAGAGCGAAAGATTTGTTTGGAACAAATCTTCATGCTAACCCCGAAGGGGTGAAACATAGAGATATGCTGAATCAAAAGATGTGTAATCCAGTGCCTGGCTTCTTTACAGGCTGCTCCTAAAAAATATGGAAGGTATTTAACCTCAAGATGCAAAAGGAATTTGTATGCTAACCGTAACGCCCTGCTTTTCATTATTTGTCAGCTCTATTATTCCATTATGCTGTTCAATAATATTTCGACAGAAGTTTAAACCGATGCCTTGCCCATTTTGTTTGGTGGAATAAAGAGGAACAAAAAGATTATCAACATTAGAAAATCCCTGACCATTGTCAATAATCTTCACCAGATCATGGCTTGCTTTTTTGGTAAATAATATGGAAACTTTGTCGGCCTGTGCTTCTGTGGCATTTTTAATTAAGTTTATTAAAACTTGTTCAAAAAATGCTTGATCAACCCAGATTTTATCAACTTGTAACCTGGTTTTAATCTCTATGTCATTAAAAAGCTGGAGCACTCGTTCAACTAAAGGTGCAACTTCTATCCATTGACAATTGAGTTGAAAGTTTTTTGACAAAGATGAATAACGATTAACAAAATCTCCCAGATGCTGACATCTATCACAAATCATCCCGAGTGCTAGCCTGTCCTTTTCATTATCTGATCGTTCTAACAATGTTTCTGCCATTGAAGAAACTGGTGTGAGTGAATTTCCTATTTCATGGCTTAGCACTCGAATGATCTGTTGCCACGCATTTAATTGGCTCTCTCTCAGTGCAGAGCCAATATCAATAAACATCAACAGCTGATGTGTTTCATAAGAATCTAAAAATTCACTTTGTCTTATTTGCCATTTTTTATTTTTGGCATCATCTTGAAATAGCCAATTTTTTTCTCTTTTTTCCAAACCCAATAAATGGGGGGAAGCAGAGCGCATCATTTGCCAGGGCTGGCCAAATAATTGTTGAAACTCAGTATTTCCAAATGTCAATCTCTGTCTCTCATTAAAGATTAAAATTGGAGTATCTAACTGTTCGATCAATTGATAAACCAAAAATACATGCTGGTCATTTCGATATTTTTGTTGTTGTAATCGCTGACTTAATAAAACTAATTGCTGATGAAATTCACCTGATTTCCCTTTGGGGAAAGCAGGCTTAGCATGATGGTTGAAATCCTCTAAATTCACAGCTTCAAGATGTAAAACAGCTCTATTAAGTACTGTTATAATTTTTCTCTTAAAGTTTAAAAAAAAAAGCCATAGAAAAATACTTAAAACGACTTCAGAAACGGTAATATAAAATATCGAAAAACCACTCTTCCAAGTTAAAAAACCCACAAGCAAAAGCATTACAAGGAAAATTAAAACTAAATTAAGATATATGTATCTCTCAATTGAACTAATCTTTAAAACAGGCATGTTTTTCTAATCGACGATACATAGATGATTTTGTCAAACCCAACAGTTTAGCTGCTTGAGGAATGTTTTTTTCAACCTTATCAAGAGCCATTTTTATCAGTTTAATTTCCGCTTGTTCTAACGTCATAAAAGGTAATTCCTGTTGATTTTTCCTGGAGGATAAATGCAAATCATCCTCCGACAAATTTTTTGATTGAGCCAGTAAAACTGCTCTTTCTATCAGGTGGCTTAGTTCTCGAATATTTCCCGGCCAGGAATATTCTAACAACCGCTGTCTGGCCGAATCAGTCAAGCTATAGCAACCTCGTTGATATTTATGAGTAAATTTATCCAGGAAAAACTCAGTTAACGGAATAATATCCTGCTGTCTTTGTGCCAAAGAGGGCACTCTAAACTCAAGTGTATTTAATCGATAGTATAAATCCTCTCGAAATAATTCTTTCTCTATGAGTTTATTAATATCTCCATTGGTTGCACAAACAATACGTATGTTAGTATTTTGCGTTTGGCTGGATCCCAGAATTTCATATTCTCCAGATTCCAGAACCCGTAACAGTTTTACTTGTTGCGATAATGGAATATTAACAATCTCATCCAGAAAAAGTGTTCCTTTTTCGGCTAGTTGGAAACGACCAATTCTGTTGGATTTTGCATCGGTAAAAGCACCTTTTTTATGACCAAATATTTCGCTCTCAAACAATGGCTCAGAAATAGCCCCCATGTTAACCGATACAAATGCCTCGTTTTGGCGATTTGAGCACTTATGAATGTAATGGGCTAGTTCGCTTTTACCTGTTCCGTTATCCCCCGTTAAAAGAATGCTAACATCAGTACTGGCAACAGCTTCAATTTGGCGCATTAACTCTAACATACAGTCTGAACGCCAAACATATTCAGTTTGTGGCGCATCGGCTAATTGTTGCTTTAGTTTACTGTTTTGAACCTGCAGATCTTGAAAAGCTAACTGCTGCCCGATTATTTGTAAAAGGCGTTTGTTCTTCCAGGGTTTCTCAATAAAGTCTCCAGCACCAAACTGCATGGCTTTCACCACCAAATGGATATTTGACCATGCCGTCATCGCCACAGCTGGTATATTCAGCTCAGACTTTTTAAGCCAATCCAAAAATTCTAAACCTTCTTCACCTGAAGTGGTGTCCATAGCATAGTTCATATCCAGCAAAATCAATGATGGGTTGTTTGTTGGAATTAGTGCTTTCGCCTGTTGGGGATTTTCGGCTTCAATTACCTGATAACCGTTATCTTCTAACAGCATCACAAGGCTTAAGCGGATTTCAGGGCGATCATCTATCACTAAAATAACAGGCATTAGTCTAAAATCTCGCTTTTAATAAAGATTAAGGATACAACATGGAAAACAAGGATAAAACTTTTAACAATCAGTAATTTACCGATTGAACTAACCTCCATTTTCCTGTTTCTCCAACTCTTTTCGTCTTTTTTCTTCGGCTTCTTTTAAAGTTGCTTCTACATCCTTGGCTTTATTTAAGGCATCCACCTGTCCCTGGATAGGGTTATATCGTTTCTCCTGGACAGGTTTTGATTGTTCAGAACTTTCTGCGGCTCCATCCTCAGGCTCGGAAGTCGTTTCTTTCTCTCCACAGCCCATTAATAAGAGAGTAACAAATAAATTAGCGGTAAAAATTAGTATGAGTGACTTTTTCATAATATCTTCTGACCTATTATATGGAAAAAGTTATTGTAAGCACAAAATTTAGCAAAATCGAGTATTAATTAACTCTCTCCACAATGTAGCTCTATGAATAACTTGAAATTTTTGCATATCCAGGCGCTTAAGTTGTATCATGCAGAAATAATCTGGCTATATTTAAAAATACTATGGACTCACTAGAAAATCTTTTTGAGAATAACAAAATTTGGGCTGCTGAACATAAAAGCACAAATCCCGAATTCTTTAGTCAACTTTCTAAACAGCAAAAGCCTGAATATTTATGGATCGGTTGTTCTGATAGTCGGGTGCCTGCCAATGAGATCGTTAAACTGCTTCCTGGAGAGATTTTTGTCCATAGAAATATCGCCAATTTAGTCATACATACAGATATGAATTGCCTCTCAGTGATTCAGTTCGCTGTAGAAGTTTTAAAAATTAAACACATCATTGTCTGCGGACATTACGGATGTGGCGGTGTTGAAGCTGCCATTGATGATAACGAACATGGTTTAATTGATAACTGGATTAGAAGCATCAAAAGCCTGTACCGTCATAATCAATCAAAGATGGATAAACTCACCAGTGAGAAAGCAAAGATTGACCTATTATGTGAACTGAATGTGATTGAGCAAGTTAATAATGTCAGTAATACCACCATCGTACAAAAAGCATGGAAATCCGGTCAGGAATTATCCGTACATGGTTGGATTTATAGTATCGAAGACGGTATATTGAAAGATCTTAATGTCTGTACAACTTCTGAAGAGAATGAATAAGTTTATACCCTGTTTACCTATCCAGAAATACAACTCATTCAATATAGGTTAGTATTTAACCTGAACTCAGGATATTTATGTTTTTGCCAGCTCTAAGTGTGGTAAATAAGCGGTTATTTTAGATATTTTAAGTGTTTATATTTGTTTTCTGAAGGTAGTGTTGTATTGATTATCCCGCCAAAATCAATAAGTCGTTGATCTCAATAGAAAACATATTTTCATAATATAAACTTTAGAAACTAAATTTCATGAGATAATTCAATTGCTAAGTAAGTAGACCTCAACTCGGGATAAGATAAATGAACAATGGAAAAATGCAGAAATTAGTCAAACAATTCCAATTAAATATTAAGGGCTAATAAGTGTGTAATGTGGAAATTTTATTCGCTAGCCTTTTCGCATCGGAACAACCAATAAAACTCCCGGGCAAAAAACCTAATTGTGAGTTACTTCTTTCTCATAGTTAATTGACTAAAAATAAAAGTATGTGCACTGGTATCTATCAGCTCTTATGATGAAACGTTTGAGCTAAATAACAACGAGAAAAAAATAAATAAATGAATATTCGTCTACTCCTAAATGAAAAAGTTTCTGCAGCAATGGTTGCCGCTGGTTTACCTGAAGATACTAATCCCGCAGTTAGTAACTCAACAAAACCACAGTTTGGTGATTACCAGGCCAATGGCGTGATGGGAGCCGCCAAAAAACTGAAAACGAATCCACGTGAACTCGCCACTAAGGTTGTTGAGCAACTTGATTTAGACGGAATTGCTGAAAAAATAGAGTTGGCTGGCCCTGGCTTTATCAATATTCATTTAGACAAAACATGGTTAGCAAACCAACTTATTAATGTTGCAAATGATAACAAACTTGCCGTTTCTCAACGCAAAACACCGCAAACTGTCGTTGTCGACTATTCTGCACCCAATCTTGCCAAAGAAATGCATGTGGGCCATTTACGTTCAACTATTATCGGTGATGCTGTTGTACGTGCACTAGAATTTCGGGGTGATAAAGTTATTCGTCAAAATCACATGGGTGATTGGGGCACACAATTTGGTATGTTGCTTGCGCACCTGAACGACAAACTCGCTTCAAATGAAGTTGCTGAAACAGCATTGGCAGATTTAGAAAATTTCTATCGTGAAGCTAAAGTTCGTTTTGATGAAGAAGTCGGCTTTGCCGACCGTGCACGGGATTATGTTGTTAAATTGCAAGGCGGCGATCCACAATGTGCAACCTTATGGCAACAATTTATAGATATATCTATCGCGCACAGTGAAGAAATATATCAAAAATTAAATGTTTCGCTTACTCGAGGCGACATTATGGGCGAAAGTTCATACAACCCTGATTTATCAAATGTCATAGACGAACTGATGGCACAACACATTGCTGTAGAAGATCAGGGAGCTAAAGTCGTTTTCATCAACGAGATGACAAACAAAGATGGTGAACCTTCGGTATTTATCGTTCAAAAATCCGGCGGGGGTTATTTATACTCCACTACCGATTTATCGGCATGTCGCTACCGTGTTGGCAAACTAAACGCCGATCGTATCATCATCTTTACCGATGCTCGTCAGGCACAGCACTTTAAACAAGTTGAAATTGTAGCTCGAAAAGCGGGCTTTTTGCCAGACAGGATCACCTATGATCACTGTCCATTTGGCATGATGATGGGAGATGATGGTAAACCATTTAAAACGCGAACCGGTGGTACAATTAAACTGGCAGAATTACTCAATGAAGCCATTAGTCGTGCTAGCACGCTTTTGAAAGAAAAAAATCCTGAGTATACCGAAGAACAGCTTGATGAGATTTCTGAAAAAGTAGGTATAGGTGCCGTTAAATTTTCTGACTTATCTAAAAATCGTACCAGCGACTATATTTTTAACTGGAAAACGATGCTAAGTTTTGAAGGAGCAACCGCTCCATACTTGCAATATGCCTACTCTCGAATTCAAAGTATATTCCGTAAAGCGGGAGTTAAATCCAGTGAAATTATATCTGAATTTGATATTTCAGAACCACAGGAAAAAGCGTTAGCAATGAAGTTGTTACAGTTTGAAGAAGTATTAGATGCTGTAATTACGGACTGTACTCCTAATTTACTCTGTAATTATCTTTACGAATTAGCCAGTCTATACATGAGTTTTTACGAAGCATGTCCAATCCTGAGAAGTGATATATCAAATAAGGTAAAAAATGCTCGATTAGCACTTTGTGCTTTAATTGCCGAAACATTAAAACAAGGCCTGGAGATTTTAGGGATCGAAGTAATGGAACGAATGTAAAAAAACCGGACAAAAACAGGACAGTCTAACCTTAAATAACCTGAGATCTGGTTAACTAACCTGAGCTCGGGATAACTATGTCCAAAACATTATGCCGATAACACCAAAATTAAACATATAAAGCGCCATAAATAGATGAATTACTGATGAGCCGGCACAATACCAGTAATTGGTTCGATTCATTTTACTTTTGCGCTCTTTGTAAACCCTGAGCCTTGTCCAATATGAAATGAGCCCGAAAGAAGTAAGTGATTCCAGAATAAAAAGAGCCTGAAATATTTATCTATTTAGTCCATGATCTCTATTATGAGAACTATCATGAACATAGACAATCTAGCATCGATTAAATC
>JBFFIY010000086.1:0-19906 GCA_041556195.1 Enterobacterales bacterium | reverse complement strand
ACATTGAGTACCATCAGGAAATTGCCATTCGAGTGTTAATGAGGAAGTGCTCAAACCCTCACTTGCTTCAGGTAGTGTGACAAATTGATTCTGGAGCGACATTTTGTTCGTGTCACCGCCAGTCCAGAGTTTTAATTGGGAGTGATTCAGCTTAAGTGCTTGAATGATTAGGCTGCTCCGGTAATGAGGGAGTAGCTTAATGGCTTGTTGGCGTAGTGCTTTTGGTGTTCTGGCGGCTCGATGAGTCCGTGTGTTTCGCCATTGCTCAAAAGCAATCACAACTGTTTGAAGTTTATCTTGATTTGACATGTTACGTCCTCCGGTGAGTTCGCAACTAGTAAACCAGATTATATTGTTGGTGTTGAGCTATGCTGCCGTAAGCTCACAAAAAACTGAAATCAGCGCGAAAACTATATTTTCAATCGCTCTGTATGACCTATGTTTATTGGCTTTTTAATTTTACCGAGAATCGCTGGTGTAAGCCCTACTGAAGCCCAAATTACCAAAGCCTCAAAGTCAAATCAGGATGTAAAAGCTGTAAGACATTCCAATTAGGATGAGTTCGACATTATACTGTTTCAACTGGTAAATTAGTCGAATTAGCGGTTATAGAAAAAGGTATTATGTAAGCCTCTCAACATAAAAAAAGATTAACATTTAGAACCAGAGATTTTTTGTGATTCAATGATGGGATACCCATAAGTCGATAGTCGTAATCGAATAACTTATGGGTGTCCTGCAAAGCTTTATTCCAGAATATTTCCAGTTATGCCAAAATTTTGCTGATTTTTATGCTAGATTTAATTGGAAACATGAGATTAGAGTATCTCACAAATTATCCTTAGTTAAAACGTTAACAGGCCTCAGGTCTAAATGAATATTCGTGAAGAACAACCTTCTGATATAGATAAAATCTGGAAACTAAATTCAGAAGCTTTTGAAACGGAAGTTGAAGCTAATTTAGTGAACTCTCTTAGAAACAGTGGGTGCGATTATATTTCTTTGGTGGCAGAAACTGATGAGAATGTTGTTGGACACATACTTTTTACACCCGTTAAATTAACTGAAAATAAAAATAATTTAAAGATTGCTGGCCTGGCCCCAATGGTTATATCGAGTCAGTTTCAAAATAAAGGAATTGGCTCAAAGTTGGTGAACGCCGGTTTAGAGCATTGCAGATCAGAAGGTTACGACGCTGTGGTTGTCCTGGGACATCCCACTTATTATCCCAAATTCAGTTTTGTACCATCTATTAAATATGATATTAAATCAAAATACGATGTCCCTGATGATGTATTTATGATTTTGGAGTTAAAGCCAGGAATTCTAAAAGGTCATAAAGGCAAAATTCAATACCATGAAGAATTTAACAATTTATAATCAGGTGGTGTACAAACTCAAGCATTCTGAAATCAGGCATAATGAATGGTTAGGGGCATATACAACATGTTAGTCATACCACTATTTTTAACAGTTTGCGTTAGTTTTCTGCTGTTTTTTGAATACACGTTGTCCGGGAAACAACAGGCAAAAAAACAAACAACAGCTCCTCAGCTAACTAACTCGATACTAAAATACTTGCCAGGTTTTTTAAAAATAGCGGCATCCTGCTCGTTTGTTTTTTTCTTTTATTATTATAGCCAGTTCAAAACTACTTTTGACTCTTTCATAATTTTTAACTCTTTCATACTGATGGGTCTAATCTTGTCTTTGTCAGGTGATCTATTACTCATACCAAAATCAAACAATCGTTACTTTCTTGTTGGGATCGGAGCTTTTGCCTTAGCTCATGTGGCATATTCCAGCGCTTTTGTTTTACTTTCATTTTCACTACAAACATTACTGATTAGCTCTGCAATTACATTGGTTGCAGGCACTATGATTTACCTATGGCTAAAACCATACCTGCACAGCAAATACCAAATCATTGTGCCTGTCTACCTGTGCATAATCATGATAATGGTAGCTCTTGGCAGCAGTGTCGCCTTTCACAATCAACAATATTGGATTGGTTTTGGAAGCATTTTATTTGCTATTTCAGATATTTTTGTTGCACGTAATCGCTTTATTAAACCCGAATTTATGAATCGCCTAATCGGCCTGACACTATATTATACTGCCCAAATAATGATTGCTTATGGTGCAATAATGATAGTCCATTACTAATAAAAACTTCATCCAAAAAAGTTATTTTCAGTATTACCTAATCTTAATACAGCGATGCAAACTTTAGTTATATACCCGTAATCATTCAAAATGCTTGATTACGGGTATATAGTTCCATTTTTAATAACAAATTATGAATTGAAATATGGACTATTCTGGCATATTTTTTGTTATAACAAAATTTTTTGACTTTCATGTTAAATTTAACAAGCAAAATGGAATTAGGGTGCCTCACAAATTAACGGCTTAGATGAAACTTATGCTACATTTAAAAGCCTATACCCGCATTTCCAGGTATCACGGGTATATAAGTTCAGACAAAACCTCCCTGCGGGCTAGCGGGCATTAAGTTTTTAATTGAAGGAGTAAATACAATGTCACATCATATGAAGTGGGACGGACAAGGTTTTATTTTAGTTTTTGATGGCCTAACAACTTTGGATGACATTAATGATGCTAATGGAAAATTACAGGGTCTGGAAAATTTCGATCGCCATAAATACCAAATATGGAATTTATTAAATGCAGATCTTTCTACCATCACAACCACAGAAATTAAGGAACCGGCAGCTTACGATTGGGCTGCATCACTTGCTGTTCCCAATGTAAAGGCGACCATGGTAGGTACAGAACAAGCAGTAATAGAATTATGGGACGCTTATGTTGAACAATCAAAAAAAATGGGCTCACCATGGAACTTCGAAAGGTTTTCAAATTTTTCAGATGCCTTGAAGTGGAGTAGAACTTAACAAAAAAGCATCAATCACCGATGAAAAATCTAAAAGAGCTTTAAGAAAACTAAAAGAGAATTGGTATGAATTTCGTCAACTGGTTCTCACCACCCCAAATAAAGAAAATACCTATAAGATACTTAAATGACATGGATAAAATAACCAATATGTATGAAAGAAACCTCTCGTCAAAAAAATAAATAATATACCCTATTCTTAATACAGTGGTTCATACTTTAGTTAATTAAAACTGCGCAATAAGTACGTCAAGACAGCGGTCACTTCGCACCGCCGTTTGAGGCGTTAAGACACTTTATTATGATTAGATTCTATCCATTAACACTCTGCTTTTTATAATAACTTGTTTTTTTTCTTAATGACTTTATCTAATAATCAGCCTTAAAAAACTTAATTTTGATTTCTTAGTTGTGATTTTGATGGGATCCGGCTAGTGTTAAAAAATACTAAAAGTGCGATTACAAGCCACTATGACACCTAGTAAGTTGCCCTATGTATCTGCAAATTCAGCCATGGTACTTTGCATTAGCAACAAACGTGGTATTCCAAAACCTTAAAAAAGGAAACGTTATGAGTAACTACATTATTGGGGGATGGAGTCAGCAAACCAACAAAATATCACCATCTCAATTTTCCTACACCATGTATGGAATGATCACCAACCTTAAGGAATTAACCGCAGGCCTACCGCAATCACCCGGCTGGAGTCCTGCAACCACGCCAAAACCTGATGTGCAGGGGAAAGCTCTCTGGACTTACGGTGGAGGTGGTGCGGTTCCGCAAAATATGCCTGCAGATCAGTCGGATGTCGAAAAAATTGTTAGCGCGACTAATAAACATGGATGGAATGGACTTGATGTTGACAATGAAAGTAATATGAACATTGAAAATATTATTGAAACCATGAGGCCGATAAAAGAAAATGGAAGAGAGACGAGTTACACTTTTCTCGCTGGTTCAGCGTATAACAACCCAAGCAGTTCCGAGTTTGGAAAAACAACTAACGATAATATTCAGAAAATTGTTGAAGCGGGTGTTTGTGACCGATTTCCTTTGATGTGCTACGCCACCAAAATGTGGAGCATGGACGATATCAAGGCGAATGTCGGTCCTGCAATCGATAGGACAATTCAGTATGTTAATGATCCTGATAAAGTTATTTTGGCTCTAACTCCTGCAGGGCTTAACGAAGAAAATCTCGATTATTTTCTCAATCAGGTTACGACGAAAGGTATTGGCGGGTTGTTTGTATGGAACTTCCCGATATTACAGGATGAAGATCTGAAAACCATTTGCGAGCGACTTGAAATAACCTGAGGGAAAAGGGACGCTCATCCTGCTCTATGCATCAGGTTAGATTGTCAAAATAAGGTTGAGCTACCCTGCCCCCCCTAAAAACATCCTGAAAATATGTGCTGAAAAAAAAAGCATGTTGCTGCTTTAAATCCTCCCCTCTAAATTTGATATAAATCAATGTCATTTTTAATTTTTTATTATAGGTTTATTCTGATTTTATACTTAATCAATGAATAGTTCTCAGAGATGAATTCTCTCTAAGAATTGTCGTAATTATTATCTGCTATCAATTACTCTATGGGGTTCTTCGAATTGCCTGAATCTTACTGTTATGGCGTACATCTACCTCTTGTAGAATGACAATGATAGGAGCATCTTATTCAGGATAAAACTGATTTTAGTGTTAATTAGATACAATAAAATCGAAAATAGGAGATTTAAAAATGGGGAATTACAATGTGGTCGTCGGAATCGATCAAGGTTCTATTAATAAGCTCTCAAGTCAGATTTATAGCACTGTTTACCCCACGTTGTTCAAAGGAGAGGCGCTTGTGGATAAACCGCTGCTCTATTCGGTTGATTATGATATCAGGCAAGCGCCGGTTTTCACGCTCCAGCCCAATGAGGAAGTTATTCCACAACTTAAAGAGCAAGCAAAAACACTGAGCGATGATGCTGAAATCACCGAAGCCTTATGCGAGCATATCGACAAAAGCACAGTCACCTTCAGCATGGACATCAAGACCATGACTTTCGGCATCACTCCCACGAAAGGCCAAAAGTCCATTACAGTGGATGGTAGCATCTCAACTGGTTGTGTCGCTGAAATCGACACGAAGGGGCGGATCGTACCAGTGGTAACCACGGCGAAAATTGCTCTGCCCAAATTTGAGACATTGGCTGAATTACTTAATAAACTCGCATTACCCTACTTCATCGATGTACTTAACACCTTCCTGAAAAACGGTATCATCCTGCAAGTACCGAGTTTCGCCGGAGTCGAATTCTCCCCACCTGTAGCACGCATCGAAAACAACATGCTTGCGGCATATTCGGCATTGAAAAGCACCGGGCCAACGGTTCTCCCCCCTAGCGAAGTTTGGCCCGTAAGTAAGGAGTTCGTGGTATTCGATGAAGCAGTGGCCGTTGCGGTGGCGAGTGGGGTTTTGGCTGTGACGCAGAAAAGTGGCAGCACCAGTACCAAGATTGAGGTATGGCCATTTCCCAAGGCCTATCTGGATCTCAGTGCCTCTTATCATGTCGGCGTTAAAGATCCTGTGTTTGTTTTCCAGCATGAGAATCTGGCAGACATGGGTGTATCAGCCTATGGTGGCGGCTCGGTGTCAGCCAAACTAACCGGACTGCCTGCGATCCCGCTGGGTTTGACGATAACCGCCTCTCCACTTACCCGTGCACGGCTATCAATTGTTAATGGTGAGATCCTTTACACAATCTACGCTGTTGATTCATTTAACGTAGATCTCGACATAGAACCAATACCATCAGTAATAAACAAGTTCATTTCGTTAATCATATCCTCACTTACAACGCCGATCGCACAACTAATAGGAGTAATGCTGCAAGGTTTGACTATACCTGTCTACTACGTCGGTCCGCAGCACTTCACTGAAGAGGGGATCGACTTTATGATTACTCCAGTAGATCAAGTTGTCGGCACGATACAGGGCCCAGATGGCAAAAAGCTTGCGTCAGTCATGGGTGACTTGCAGGTCAGGAAAAGTGAGGTTAACTATTATCCTAAATTAACATCTAATACTAACGAACAATATTAAAACCTTGCGCTTCCCATGCTTGAAAACCGCCCATTAAAGAGCTCACCTGGTTAAAACCTGGTTTTTCAACCGACATTCCGCACTTAACCTCAGAATTTTGAACTTTGGCAGATTTTTGATTTTAGAAACAGGGAAACGTTTAGCTGTATAAATATCATTCAAAAACTCAAGATAAACGTACAAAAACAAACTATTTATCTAGGTGCGGAACGACAGTTTCAATGGAACCGCAGCTAATGCTGAACGTCCGCCACTTTTACAAATTAGCACCATAGGATGAGAGCGGTTGCTATAATTCGGGTTCAGATCTAACTCCATTTCAATCACGCCTAGAGGAATATTGATAGCACTTTTTACATGGTCATTAGAGTGAGTTAGATTGGCAGAATAAGAATGGGGCTTCATGAAAATACAATATTTCTTATCTATTTTGTATCAATCAAATGGAGCAAACGGTCAAACAAGCGCTCGATAAGTCGCCTATCATTAGTGATAATTTTTCCTGTACCTGCTAGATTAGGTATAAAAGGGATATTTTTCTTATAAGTAGTTACAAGACCATTAGGAAATACAACATCAACGACATATCCTTTTTGACTAGATACTAAGGAGATGGATAAAACACTTGCTTCTAGATAACCAAATTCAACAGAAGGATAATTTGAAAGTTCTATTTTAACCTTATGTTGTTTTTTAACTTTACCAATTCCATTTGATGGAACTAGCATCTTACCGATTATTTTACCGCCATTTTTGACGATAGTAGCTACAGTATCCGCCTTGTTTACATGTTGATTCACACTCCAAAATTCGAGCAAAGAGACTGTTCCGTCAATAGGAGATACCAACAAGTGATTGCGTTGCCATTTTTCAATGTCGCTCAATAACTGATGATATTTATCCATGATACTAGCTCTAGTACTGATCTTTCTTTCTCTATTCATTATTTCAAATTCAGAACGGTTTTGTTCTAATTCTTTAATTCTAATATTATAGTTATTCAACTGAATATCAATATCTTCAAGTGACAGAGCATTATCAAAGTGTTGATATTCTAAGGATAAAAGTTCTGAGTCAGCCAAGTGTCCTTTTCTATTTAAACTTCTATTTTTATTAATTAGTTCTTTTGTCATATTTTCTTTATCAAGCAAAATAGATTTCTTTTGATTCAGATTACTGATGAGCATGAGATATTGTTGTTTTAGTCGAGTCGTATTTTCAATTGCATTTAATTCAATATCTGAGCTTATAAGCAGGTTAAATTCTCTGATATTCGAAATGAGACTGTTTAAAGAAGGTTGTAATTCACCTAGACCGGTAATCTGAAGAGATTTCTGTATTTTATTATAACCTGATTCATTTTTAAAATTAGCTAGAGTGTCTAAAGAAATCTGCAATTTTTTAAATTGTGAAAAATTGACTTCACTATCAAGTAGGGCAATAGATTGACCTTTTTTTACTTCATCACCATCTGAGAAGAAAAATTTTTCAATTGTTCCATCCTGTCGCGCAATAAGAGCAATTGGTGGTGTTGTAGAAGTTATGTTTACTTTTGATTTTATTGTATCTGGATATTTTAAAAAATATGATAGACATATCAATACAATAATGAATACAAAAATAGTTGAGATTCCGAAACGAATCATCCAAGATGGTTCACGACCGATAATTTGATTAGCAACAGGGATGTTTTGGCTATCCAGATCGTTCAACGTACCCTCCCTAACTCTAATTGATTTTTTACCAGTTCAAAGTAATATCCTTTAGTTTCAAGTAGAGATTTATGATTCCCTGATTCAACCACTTTACCTTTATCCAATACGATAATTTGGTCTGCAGATTTCACTGTACTTAATCGATGAGCAATTACAACGACTGTTTTTCCCTTGAAAAAATACTGTAGATTTTCTTGAATCTTCTTTTCATTGCTAGCATCTAATGCTGAGGTCGCTTCATCAAAAAAAAGAAAGTCAGGATTCTTGTAAACAGCCCTGGCAATTAAAATACGTTGCATTTGACCACCACTCAAACATATACCCTCTATACCAATAGGAGTATAAAACCCTTGAGATAACTTTTTAATTTCATCATAGATATTTGCCGTTTTTGCAGCGTGTATCATTCGTTGAAAATCAATATTTTCACCTCTTAGAACAATATTATTAGCAATAGAGTCATCAAAGATAAATCCATCTTGCATGACAACACCACAGCGAGAACGCCAAGCATCTGGACAAAAGTAATTAAAATCTTGTTCATTTAAACTTATCGTTCCCGAATTAATGGTATAGAACTTAAGTAATAATTTCATCAGAGTTGTTTTACCAGATCCACTTGCACCTACAATTGCTGTAGTTTTTCTATGAGGAATACCGATTTCAATATCTTTTAACGTATATTCACTGTCATGTTTCGAATATTTGAACGATACAGCATCTATTTTCAGACCTCCTTTCGGAATTTCAGTAGTCAAAGGGTGATTGTATAATTTTTTTTCATCTTTGATTTCATGAATTTCATTGAGCCGTTCCATACTTATTTTTGCATCTTGAGCAAGACGCATAAAATTCAACATCTGCTCGATTGGCGCATTCATTTGTCCCAAAATATAGGTGATAGCCATCATCATTCCTAATGTAATATTACCAACAATGACCTGGTGAGCCGCAATAAATGTAATGAGAATATTCTTCCCTTCATTTAGAAAAAGAGACCCTGCTTGTTGATATTGCTCCAAAGCTAGTGCATTAAGGCGTACATTAAATAATTTGCCTTGTATTTCTTCCCACTTCCACCTCTTATCCAATTCACACTGATTTAGTTTAACTTCAGCCATACCATTTACTAGCTGAATCATCTTATTTTGATTTGTAGTCATAAGACCAAATTGTTTATAGTCTAGTACTTTTCGCTTATTCAAAAATAAAACTACCCAGAATACGGACAACGAGCTGCCAATAAGAAATATTGTAAAGATAGTCGCACTATAAATAGCCATGACAATACTAAAAATTATTAAGTTAAAAATAGAAAAAATAAATCCAACAGAATAAGATGTTAAGAACTCTTCAATTTTTTTATGATCATTTATTCTTTGTAATATGTCACCAATGTTTCGTTTTCCAAAATATGATAGAGGAAGCCCCATTAGTTTAATCAAAAATTCGGAAAGGACAGCCACATTCACCCGTGCGCCAACATGTATAAGAATCCACCCCCGCATAAACTCTGTTAAGGTTCTACTTGCAAAAAGAACAAATTGAGCAATTAATATAGCAAATAAAAAACTAATATTTTGATTTCCTATACCCTGATCAACGAGTGCCTGAGTAAGAAAAGGAAATGCTAGATTTAATAATGAAACCACTAAAGCCCCTATTCCAAGTTGCCATAATAGTTTTTTATATCTTACTAGATGAGAAATTATTTTAATTAGCCCATTGTTTGTTTTAGATTGTTCACTTGTATGTTTTAATTCAGTAGTAGGGTGTAGAAACAATGCAACACCCAGATCTTTTTCTTGCGTCCAATATTGTATAAAGTCCATCTTATTAAGCACTAGCTTCCCTACCCCTGGGTCACCCAAATAGACTTTATTTTTTGAAATCTTGTAGACAACAATGTAATGATTTCCTTTCCAATGCAAAATGCAAGGAAGTTGAGCGTCTCTAAAGAATAATTCAGGTGTTAACTTTAATGGCGTGGATGAGAACCCTAGCTTTAATGCCGCCTGATGAATACCAAATAAAGATACTCCCCGTAGCTCCTTGTCGCACTCTGTTCTAAGTTTATGGATAGAAACATCATAATTGTGATACTTGCAAATCATTTGCAAGCAAGTGGGACCACAGTCGACAGAATCTAATTGACGTATTATTTTAAAACTACTCAATTTCTACTCCATTAGCTTTAGTATATCGGCATACAAGTTGTTGATATTTTTCAGAAGAAGATTAGCTACTTTTAAGTTTGCTTTATTACCCCAAAAATCTGATCCGGCCTCAATAACCTCTATTTGTTTCTGAAGTTTTTTTGAATCTTTTTCTATATAATAAATATATGAATAAACAAACTCATTCCACTTTAGAATATCTGTTTCTTTTTGAGTTTTCGACAATGATTTTTTGAAGCTCTCTTTAGCAGAGTCATATTGATTAACTCTAAGATAGAGCTGCCCTAGATGAAAAGATAGGCTTTTTACTTCACCATGTTCTTTTATATACATAGCAATAAGTTTTATTGCAACTTCATTACACCCTGATTCGCTATAAGGGCGCCAACCATCATTAGGTGTATAGTCAAATTTTTCCAACGAGAGCTGCATTAATTCTTGAGCTTTATTTGGACTCAGTTCACAAGCATTTATTACTGGAACATATAAAAAAATCAGGAGTAACACTATTAATCTATACATATTGAAAGCCTTTAATTGGTTATGTTAATTAAAGCAGGATACCTTATAATATTGGTTAAAAAAAGAGTCCGCCGCTACGGCAGACTCTTTTCTTTCTTCTAGTTCAATTGTGTAGCAGCATCACAATCACTTTCAGGAGAGCCTGTCGGAGTATAGTCACCCGCTGCACCTGAAATTTCTTTAAGCTCCTCTTCAGTAAGTTTTTTTGCCAATTGATGACCTAAAACACGATCAGTTTGTTTAACATTCAATTTTTGTTCTTTCATTATTTATTTTCCTTTGGTTAATTAAAAAAGTTTTGTTTAAAAGCCTAATTACCTTAGACTATCCAGCTTGAAAAACGTCAAGATGAATCCTTGAATGTTTCTGCTAAGACTTATCCTGCCAGAAACTAATACTCATAATGAGTATTAAATTTTACTTTTATGCAATAGTGCATCTTTTTTTAAAAAATCGTTTTCTTCACAAATTTTATAGGCATCTTCGTATCGCACAGCATTTTCTGTCTGTTTATATTCGAAATCAAATTGTTTGTTGATTAGAAACTCACAAAACACGTCTAATAGTTTTATTTTAGGATTTGCTCTCTCTATCCATAAAAATTGACCCATTTCATTTACTTCTAAAAACACATAATTACCCTGCTTATCTACAATAAAGTCAAAACAACCAAATACAATACCCAGCTTTTTCATCAGTTGGATACATTTGTCATAAATTGAACTCGGTAATTCAATAAGTTTAATATTTAGTTCACTAGGTGGGATTACTCGCCAATCAAGTTTGCTTTTAGCATGTTTTTGTGAATCTAATCTAATAGCTATTGGATAGCTGCCAAAAAAAGTGACTCTTACTTCATAGGATTTCTTAATCCGTTGTTGAAATATTCCTGGGGTAAGACATAGTGTTTCATCAGATGGAAGTTGTTTTGCTTTAACTAATGTAGTCCTTATGATCGAACGACAATCCCTTTCATCCCATTCAGTTATATAAAAAGGTTTGTAAATATATTCGTCGTCATTATTACTATTTGACAAGAACTCCCTTATTTTCACAGGGTCGTTAGAATAAATTGTTTTTGGAATGGCCAATCCAATTTCATATGCGAACTTCGTTTGAGTTATCTTATTATTAGCTTTTGTATAAGAATCATAAGGATTTATCCAAAACGCATCATCAGTCATACTACTCCATACGCCCTTAATAAAAGCCGTATTTTCCCTCTCTACCATAACAACGTCATCTGGGTGAACAGAAGAAGGAACCAATGGCAACATGGGTCGACGAAACCACACTGAACTAATCTCGTTACCATTAATATTAAACTCTGAACTACGAATATTAAAACTATAGTCTTCATCAAATCCAATCGATGAATACATTTTGTCAGGAAAATCAGCTGAAAAGATTCGCTGACAATTTTCGCCTTTTTGCTTCAATGCAATTTCTACAGCTAAGGCATGTATATCATTTACCTGAGTGAATATTAATGTTCTTTCCATAGCTCTACCTTAATTAAAATGGCTCTTCTGAATAAATAAAATGGGCATGGCAAGAGCATCTTAATTGCTCCCTCAAAATAACCACCTCTAAAATTACCCATATTAGTATTAAATTATATTGTGTAATATCAGTACCTTTCTGACACTTTAATCTTACACTTACCATTTTTTATTTTTCGTCTAATCCTGCCAATTTTTGGTCTAATCCTGCCAATTTAGGTTTAACTCCCTCCAAAAGTCTAAAAATAAAATAAACACTATTAGCAATCAATATCCTGAATCCATTTTTTAATGGTTTTATCTGTAAGTTCTCAAAAACAGTAATACTTGTGACGTGATTTGGTCTAATCAAACATGGTGTTTTAATAAGGGATAATAAACAAACACAATATCTTGGACATACACTTTTTAATTACTGTATCTAATAACCAGCCTTTAAAAAGCTCTTTTTATTTTCTTGATTGTATTTTGTAACGAAACTGGCTCAGTGTTGAAAAAACACTAAAAATATGATTTTAAGTCAAAGTGAATTCTCGGCGATCCGAAACTGTTTGTTTTATTTGGAAGAGAAATATTTATTCTAATATCAAAAGGAGAGGCCTTTCCCTGGCAGTTAATACTTCAGGTTTCAACACTAACTACTTAACATCTAATACTAACGAACAATATTAAAACCCTGCGCTTCCCATGCTTGAAAACCGCCCATTAAAGAGCTTACCTGGTTAAAACCCAGTTTTTCAATGGAAACCGCAGCTAATGCTGAACGTCCACCACTTTTACACATTAGCACCAGAGAATGTGAGCGGTTACTATAATTCGGGTTCAGATCTAACTCCATTTCAATCACGCCTCGAGGAATATTGATAGCACCTTTTACATGGCCAGCTTCATATTCAGAGGGCTCTCGCACATCAATTAAAATAAGGGATGACATGTCTTCTTTTTGTAATTCTTCAACTGTTATTTCTTTAACCTGGGTTCGAGCTTCTGTGACCATTTCAGAAAATTTCATGATTTTTATTCCTAATTTTATTTAAAAATTTGCCTTCATCCTCTAAACACTCATTCCTCGGAATACTCAATTTCCTCTGAACACTCTTTTTCATCCGAACACTCTTTTTCATCCGAACAATAATGCAAATAACACAGCTGGATGATTTGTTCGGCTAAACCCGGTTTTAGTGAATAATAGATAGTTTGTGCATCACGTCTGGTATTAACCAGCTCATCTTGTCTTAAGCGTGCAAGATGTTGTGACAAAGCAGACTGACTTAAATTTACCTGTTGATTGATTGAACTAACAGACATTTCTCCGCCGTTTAAGTGACATAAAATCATTAATCTTTGTTTATTGGCTAAAGCTTTGAGTAAACAGGCGGCTTTTTCTGCATTTTCTGCAACCTGATCAATATTCATTGGCTTAAAAGTGACGGGATCTGATTCAATCATTTGTCTATATATTTACTTCTTAGATGACGGTTTTACTTTAGAAGCTTCTAATATACTATAATTTGAATATACTCTCAACATTAAAGGTCAACAAATAGTGACGGCTAAATTTGCAGTTGGATCGGCTAGTATGCTTTTTAGTCGAGTTTCAATGAAGGCTCCCTGTTCATTGACATGTTCTAATTCCACCTCCACTATTTTTCCAGCAAGTGACTTATCAGGACTTAGCAAACTAATTTTATGATAATTAGGCGTATGTCCCCAGAAACGGTACAGCTGTGTTTCCATTGATTTTTCTGGCTCGTCTAGCTCTGTCTTATCTAACCCTGAACCATCAGGGCTGTCATAATCACTTTCCAAAAGCACTCTAACGGTTAAACCCAGCTGCTTTTTGAGTTGTTCGATTCTGGATTGAGCTGCGATTTGATGTAACTGTTTGCTTCGTAGCTTTTTTGTTTCTGAGTTAAGGTGGTTGGGTAACCTTGCAGCTTTAGTGCCTTCTCTCGCAGAAAAACTGAAAATATGAATATGCCCAAATCCTATAGTCTGTACAAATTCAACGGTTTCATTCCATTCCTCTTCGGTTTCACCAGGAAAGCCAACAATAATGTCTGTGGTTACATTAAAATCAGGGACTTTTTCTCTGGCAAGTTCAATGAGTCTTTTAAATTCATCTGTACGACATCTACGAGACATTCTTCTAAGAACAGGATCACTGCCACTTTGTAAGGGAAGATGCATGTGAGGAAGCACCCGAGGATCATCAAATAAGTCAAAAAACTCATCGGGTAGATCCCAGGGTTCGACAGAGGCAAAGCGGAGCCTTTGAATTTCGGTCCTGGCTAATATGGCTTTAACCAAATCATAAAGATTTGAACCCGTATCACTGCCGTAACCACCAACATGCACGCCAGTTAGAACAATTTCCCGAATACCATAACGATGATGTTGACTGATCTCTTGCACCAATTCTTCAATGCTTCTGCTGCTCTCGTCGCCCCTTGCTACTGTCACAATACAGTAAGTACAACGATAACGGCATCCATCTTGAACTTTAATAAAAGCTCTATCCCGGTTACGTGAGAAAATGGCAGACTCACCCGGTTCTGTAGCCAGATTAGGCATCGTCGGCAAAGATAGCTGTTCTGCCACATAGTCAACTAAATTAGACTTTTGCAAGTTTTCCACCACCAGATCAACACCTAGCACCTGTGCTACTTTTTCAGGCTCTAAGGAAGCATAACAGCCTGTAGCGACCAATTTAGCCTGAGGATTATTGCGGTGCAGACGACGCAAGGCCTGACGAGATTTACGTGCAGCCTCCCCTGTCACAGCGCAGGTATTTAATACCAGTAAATTGGCTGATTTTGGATCAGTGGTTAAAGATAATCCTTTCTGAGAAAACTCATTACCCCATCCTTGTAACTCTGCTTCATTCAGGCGACACCCCAGAAACTCAAGACAAACCTTCATCAAGAACCTGGTCCTATGGCTGTTTTTCTTCGTGATTTCCGTTTTGATTTTGCTGATTTAGCTGGAAGTTTCATTTCTGTTCCGAGCCAACTTTCTAACAATGATTTTTGCCTGGTGGTTATTTTTTCATTCATGGTTAGCTGTGGCTTTCCTGAAGGTTTTGCGGTTAACTTGAGGGTAGATTGATGTAGTTGGCCATTTCTGAAAAAAGTAATAGAAATCCTGCTATCCGGTTCGAAGGTTGCAATTAATTTTTCATAATTTTTACTCGTTACCTCAAAACCATTTAAAGCCACTAATCGATCTTTAACTGTCAACCCTGCTTTCCATGCTGGAGAGTTTTTTATGACTCTGGATAATTGATTATTTGAAGAGTTTTTAAGTATAGAAAGACCTAAAAAGGCTTTCTTTTTGGGTGGTGCAATTAAGGCTTCATCTTCTTTATAAGACCAATTCAAACCAAAATCTTTTAATAACGCTTTAAGGGGTAACTCTTCAGTGCCTTCCACATAATCACTCCATAAGCTGGAAGCATTATTTAAACCTGATTCTGTCAGAATTTTTATCACGTCCTGATCGGCGTATCCCTTTATTGTTGAGGGGAACTGATTATAGAGTTGACGATGAAGTTCTCGAATAGATACTTTTCCTTTAGATTGTTTGATGAGTTGTAAATCTAACCACAATGAAAGAAACTTCCCTTTGCTGTATATATTAACCGCTGAGTTATCTGCTCGATCACCACGGGTTGAGATCCATTGATCAAAACTTGCTGAAGCTGCCGACATTTCATGACGACCGTGCCTGGTTTGATATTTCTCTATAGATTTTGCTAATTCTTCCAGATATTTTTTCGGTTTAAGTAGTTTAGAACGTACCAGTAAAATATCATCTAAATAGCTGCTGCCTCCTTCTACTAACCACAACAGGTTGCTATAATTTTCGGAGGTATAATCATAAGGAACCAGAGTTGCTGGTCGATAAGCCTTAACATTCCAGGTATGGACAAATTCATGGGATGCAACTCTGAGGAAATTCAAGTAATCATCATTTTTGGAAAACATCCAGGGATCTCGTTGGATCACGGTTGAATTCAGATGTTCTGTAGCCCCTCTGGCTCCGTCAAATGTCTGTATAATAAAAAGGTAATTATCAAAAGGAATATCGGACCAATAGTCGAAATGTGCCTTGACCATTTTGGCTAAATCCTTTGCAATTTTCTTTCCCTTGAAATTCCCTTTACCCCAAATCACTACATCAAATCTTTTACCTGCCACCTCCCAATGATGTTCTTCGTGAATACCTGTTTCTATTGGGGAGTCAGCTAAAACATCGTAATTGTCGGCCACAAAACTATGTGAATTTTGACCTTTTTTCATACCTGAGACAGATTTCCATGCCGCTGGAACATCAAGCTCAACAGAAATGGGGGTCGCTCTAAATTCAGGGATGTATAACAGCGAAGCAACAGCATCTAAATAGGCATGGCTGCTATCTATATGGCGGGTTCTGGATGAAATTTCATTAGCATAAAGCTCATAACTCACTTCTATTTTTGAAGGAGTATCTAATTCTACACGCCAACGATTACTGTCTACCTTAGTTACAGGAAGCCTGTTTCCCTTAAAATCTTTGGCCGTAAAATCACTTACTCCATTGGCTAAAGGCAAAAGCTGGTAGTGACCAGGCCGCCATGCTGGCATAACAACATCGACTTTACTGGAGTTTATCTCAGGAAATAATATGGTGATCTGAGCAGTATGATGAACGGGATCATCTATCTCAATCTGATAACGGACAGTTTCAGCAGCCATAAGATGAGTATTAACTGCTAACAAATTCATAGCAATAATGAAGACTATCGCAATGACTTTTACCATAATAATAATTCCAATTTGCTACATAAAAAAACCTATTTTATCATTGTTTGCAATCTGTCCCAATGGAGTAAGTCATATTTTTGAAAATATGTCGTTAAACTATTGCTAACAGTCGAAATATCTCAGAATATGCTACAATTTAGAGAGTATCTTCATATAAATGGATTAGAAGTGCCGAAAAAGAATCGCGAAAATACTGGGGACCAGTAGTGCTAATGATCGGGTTAGTAAGATTATTGATATGGCTTTGGTCATATTAATTTTCCTTAATATTAGTTGTCATTAAACATTTTCCTGATGCCACGAATGGCCTGTTTGGTTCGCTGTTCATTCTCGATCAATGAAAATCTCACGTACCCCTCTCCATTATGGCCAAATCCTATACCTGGGGACACGGCTACTTTAGCCTGTTGTAATAATTGTTTAGAAAATTCTAACGATCCCAATTGTGCAAATTTTTCAGGGATTTTGGCCCAGACAAACATGGTCGCTTTAGGAATATCCACAGGCCATCCAACTGACTGAAGTCCTTTGCATAACACATCTCTTCGGTTTTGATACATCTGACAGATCTCAGCAACACAATCTTGTGGACCTTCAAGTGCTTCGATAGCTGCAACCTGTATTGGAGTAAACATGCCATAATCCAAATAAGATTTCATACGTCCTAATGCATGAATCAATGTAGGGTTACCACAGAGAAATCCAACTCTCCATCCAGGCATATTATAACTTTTGGATAAAGAAAAACTTTCTACAGCAATGTCTTTTGCCCCCGCTACCTGTAAAATAGATGGAGCTTTATAACCATCAAAAACAATATCAGCATAGGCAAGATCATGCACCACCCAAATTTTATACTGTTTGGCAATTTCAATAATGCGCTCAAAAAAATCGAGTTCTACACATTGTGCTGTCGGGTTTGAAGGAAAGTTCAATACCAGCATTTTAGGTTTTGGCCAGCTGTTGATAATAGTTTTTTCCAGTTCTTCGAAAAAATCGCTCTCATTATTTAGAGGTACATGTCTCAGATCAGCCCCGGAAATCACAAAACCATAGGGGTGAATGGGGTATGCTGGATCTGGAACCAGCACTGAATCTCCCGGCCCCATTGTAGCTAATGATAAATGTGCCAGCCCTTCCTTTGAACCGATGGTAACAATGGCTTCAGATTCATAATCAAGCTCTACCTGATAACGCCGCTGATACCAATTACAAATGGCTTTTCTTAAACGTGGGATCCCTTTTGACTGGGAATATCTGTGAGTAGCCCCCTTTTGTACGGCCTCAGTGAGTTTAGCCACAATATGAGGCGGTGTTGGCTGATCAGGGTTTCCCATTCCAAAATCGATAATATCTTCGCCTCTTGCTCGCGCTTTAGCTTTTAAATCACCAATCACATTGAAAACATAAGGAGGCAGTCGGTTGATTCTTTGAAATTCTGATTTCATGGGTTTAATCATCTGGGTAAAGTTCTACGGTAGTTTATCAAACGCTTTGAGAAAAAGTACAGTTTACGATTGGATGAATGGGAAAAAAACATTATCATTAGCCAGGTTCTAATTATTTTAGAGTGATCATATTATGAGAATTGCCATTAATGGCTTTGGTCGAATAGGCCGTAGTGTTTTACGTGCCATCTATGAGGCAGGGCAAGAGCATGAATTTAATGTGGTTGCCATTAATGAGCTGGCTGATCCTGAATCGGTGGTACATCTTTTAAAATATGATTCAACTCATGGTCGTTTTAAGAAAAAAGCTTCTCTAGTTCGCAAAAATGATCGTTCCTTTCTCGAACTCAATAATCAATCTATTGAACTCCTCTCTCAAGCTGATCCTGCTCAGCTTCCGTGGAATGATTTAGAGATTGATTTAGTACTTGAATGCACCGGTGTCAATGGTACCTATGCCAAAGCGAATTTACATCGGATCTCTGGAGCTAAAAAAGTTCTGTTATCACAGCCTGCAAAGGATAAAGTAGATGCCACTATTGTGATGGGAGTTAATCATCAGGAAATTTCTCCTGAGCACAACATCATTTCTAATGCGTCTTGTACTTCAAATTGCCTGGTGCCTGTATTATCACTTCTCAATCAAAAATTTGGTGTGTCTTCTGGTAATAGTACTACCATTCATGCAGCAATGAGCGATCAACCTATTAATGATAGTTATGCAGGCACTCTACATAGAAGTCGAGCGGCAATGCAATCGGTGATCCCGGTCAATACTGCATTATCTGTCGGAATCGTACGTTTTTTTCCTCATTTAAAAGATAAGTTTGAATCTCTGGCACTGCGGGTTCCTACAACCAATGTTTCTCTTATAGACGTAAGCATGCAATTAAAACAATCCACCACCCTTGAAGAAGTTCATCAACTCCTTAAAACGGCAAGCCTGGAGCAATTTTCCGGCATTATGGATTTTTGTGAAACACCGCTGGTTTCTGTAGATTTTAACCATGACCCTCATTCGGTCATTGTGGATAGTAGTCAAACACGGCTTTGTGACGGAACTTTGCTCAAACTTATTTTATGGTTTGATAATGAATGGGGGTATGCTAATCGTATGCTGGATACTGCCAGACTTATGTTTGATTTCTCTCACAAAGATCAGGCACGGTGCAATGTTAGCCATGACAACTCACACTCTCCCTGTTCAGTGGCAAAATAGGCAGAGTTGCCGGTGATGGTTACGGAAAAGTCCATGGTACGTTCCACCAAAGCTGCCAATGCTTGAATTTCGCTCCACTCAAACTGAAAAATTGACACTGCCAGTTCTTTGAACTTTGCCTGCTCCTGCTGCCACCACACATTGGATTTAGAATTGAAACTATAGACTTTTACTTCGGCAGCCAATCTTGTGGCCTTTTTTATTCTATCAACTGCTGGCTCACCGACATCAATCCATAATGAGATTTGATCATCCAGAGTGCGAACCCATAAGCCAGGCTCTTCCACCGTGGAAAGTCCTTTAGTAAAGGTAAGATCCTGTTGCGTATTAATACAAAATACCAAAACACGAGTCATCATTCTCTCAAGTGTTTCAGATGGATGTTGAGCAAGGGTTAAATTAAGACTCTCATAGTTATCATGATCGAGATCAGATAGAGTAATTCTTAGCTTATAAATAGTCGGTTTTAATGCCACAGATTCATCCTTCAACAACCACCCAGCACAACTATTTT
>JBFFIY010000085.1:0-20137 GCA_041556195.1 Enterobacterales bacterium | reverse complement strand
TATATACCCGTGATACCTGGAAATGCAGGTTTCAGCAAGTCAAGAAGCGTCCATATTCGAGGCTTGAAGCTTCCGCATCCTGCTCACGCCCCTTACTTACGTCTTGTAAGCAAAAGCGCAGTATTAGTTTTTCTAAATCCAGCTTTCATAACGAAGAAGATGGGCGCTTATTGGCTTACCCTTCGGGAGCTTCAGTGGAAAACCAGTTCTTCGTTGTCGCTCTTGAAAATGACCAGTCATTCTCTACGAGAGACGCCTTGACCTGGATTCCCACTGAAGCTCTGAAATCCTGCATTTCCAGGTATCACGGGTATAGACTAAAATAAAGATATATGGACTGAACTCCCTTCAACGATCTAATTACTTAACTATGGCTTAACTTAGGCAAAATGGCAATCCAATTTATCAAAAATTCCCTAAAAAGTAACGACTTATCTGGTCTATTGGTGGCAATAAACTCTTTTTGTATTCGTGAAAAGCAATCAAGTAAGTCAACAAAAGCAGATTTTTGGTCTGTTTCCTGATGTTTAAAGCAGGGTTCTGCTTGTTCACTCACGCTTAACTTAGAGGACTTAATCAAATACTGGCCGGTCCAATCAAGTAAGGTATCCCAGTCTTGTTTTTCGTTAAATTTCAAAATATTAGCAATGCTTTGTTGCTTATCACTTAAATTAGCCAATGCTGTATGAAAATTTTGCCTTTGTTCAATCTTGTCAGTTTTCAGATAATCCAAAGCCAATAGGGGACGATGGTTCGAAGCAATTTTTGCCGCTTCAATTGCGATAGTTGTTTTATCTAAATTGGTCTTTTCACTGGCTTTACCTGAAAACTGCTGCCATTGTTGCAATAACCATTGCGTCAATAGTTCAGTATTAAATGAAGGTTGCTTCAGTTTCTGACAACGACTTCGTATGGTTGCGGGTAATTGTGAAGGTGATGCAGATTGCAACAATATAAAAGTATCATCGCCCGGCTCTTCAAGTGTTTTCAATAGAGCATTAGCCGCAGCTATATTCATTAGCTCTGCATGATAAAAAATAACCACCCGAAAACCACCACTATAGGATTTTTGATTCAGTTTATTACTAACTGCTCGTATTTGATCAACTGAGATCTGCCTTTTTCCCTCTTCGACCCTTATATGATAAGTATCTGGAAAACTCAAATGCCTGATTTGTTGGCAATATTCACAGGCGCCACAAGCATGACCATCAACTGGCTGATGGCAAATTAGACGTTGGTTTAAAGAGAGCATAAACTCATCGGTTCCAAACCATTTATCTGCCTCAAGTATGAGCGCATGGGGTAACTTTTGCTTTTGAATCAATGAGTCAAGGTAACGCCATGTCTCATCCCACCAGGGCATAGAGCGCAAATCCATTAGCTTTCATCCCGGTTAAGCACAAATTCACGTATGATCCTTGCTGTGCAATGTTTAACCTCATCTACTGTTTGAGAGGCATCAATGATTTGATAACGATGCGGGTGTTGCCTGGCTCTTGCAAGGTATGCAGCTCTCACCTTTTCAAAAAACTCGTACTTTTCCTGTTCAATGCGGTCTTTTTCACTACGATTGGAGGCTCGTTCAAGTCCTATGGCTACATCAAGATCCAGTAACAACGTCAGATCCGGTACAAAGTCGCCCAATGTCAAATGATCGATCCCCTTAATTAATTCAATACTCAGGCCTCTCCCTCCTCCCTGATAAGCAAAAGTTGAATCATTAAAGCGATCACAAATGACATGTTGACCCGATTTAAGTGCTGGTTTGATAATCTGACTAACATGTTGGACTCTGGCTGCATACATCATTAATAACTCAGCGACAGGATCGACTTTTTCTTCACGAGTTGATAATAATAATGCTCGTATTTCTTCTGCCATCGCCGTTCCACCGGGTTCTCTGGTGAGTCGATGGGAGATCTTCGCTTCATCTAAAACAGAGGTAATAGACTGAATTACAGTTGTTTTACCAGCACCTTCAATGCCTTCTATGGTGATAAATAAACCCTTAACCATTATTTTTACTTCTTTTTCGATTATTTAATTGATATTTACGTACGTTGGCATTGTGTTCTTCCAGGGTAGCTGCAAACACATGTCCTCCACTACCATCGGCAACAAAATATAAGTCTCCCGTCATATCTGGCTGTGCAACAGCCATTAGAGAACTTAAGTCAGGTAATGCAATAGGGGTTGGAGGTAATCCAAAACGTGTGTAGGTATTGTATGGAGTGTCTGTTCTGAGATCAATTCGTTTCAGATTGCCATCAAATGACTTGCCTAATCCATAAATAACCGTTGGATCGGTCTGTAACCTCATTCCAGTAGCGAGACGTTGCAGGAATACTCCAGCTATTCGTGGTTTTTCTGCAATTAATGAGGTTTCTTTCTCAACAATGCTTGCCATTATCAATAACTCATAAGGTGTTGTGAGCAAATCATATGCTGTATGTTTCGACCATGCCTCCTCTAAATTATCGACTAGTGCTTTATGGCCTCGTTTTAGCAACTCGCTTGCTTTAGAGTGTCGTGTAAATTGGTAGGTATCAGGAAAAAACCAACCCTCTGTCGAGTTTTCAATGTTAAGTAAATGGAGAAGTTTTGATGGTTCAACGTCATTAACAATCAAACTATTAGACATAATATGAGTTAGTGCTTGTGAATATGTCCACCCTGGAATGATGGTGATCTGATAACTGGCGACTTTTCCTTTTAGAAATTTATCTAAAACATGTAACAGGCTCTCGTTGGCTTTTAGTGAATAGAAACCTGTCTTAAATTGTTTGTCTTCACTAAGATAACGGAGCCATAATTTGACATAAAGCGGTTTTATGATAATACCGGATTGTGCCAATCGTTTAATAACAGAGCTGCCACTTTCGCCTGAGAATATCTCAAAATCTTGCCCGATTGTGACCTCGGATGTTTCCCAAAACTTCTTCCAATCTTGGTATATGATCAAGCTTGCCACGAGAGACAGTATCGTTGCCAGGAATAGTAGTTTCTTTATCATATTTTCAAGTATGGCTCTTAATTTATTGATATCTAATTGTTTTCAATAAAAAGTTGTAGTAACAATTTGGTATGATGATGGATTGGAAATTGATGGGGTTTGTCAGTCATTAAACTTGTGATAGCTCGTACACCCCGAACAGAATTACACATCCAGATACCATCGGCTTTAAGTAGATGTTCTATTTTAAATTCTGATTGTTCAACTTTAAAGTTATTTTGAGTTAATTTCTCAACCAATAAGCACTTTGCTAAGCCATTTACTCCTGAGAAACAAATTGAAGGCGTAAAAAACTGATTGCTGTGATACCAGATAACATTACTCATAGTACCTTCAACCACAAATTCTTCGGTGTCTAATACTAACCCTTCATCAAATTGCACGGATAATTCAGCTGCTGCCAGGATTTGCTCAAGTCGATTACAATGCTTTAAACCTGCTAACCCGGGATTTCTAGATAGCCTGGTACAACAAAGGCTAATACTTAAGCTTTCCGGCCAATCGGTAAAAGGCATTGCAGATACATACGCATGGCTGTTAGCGTCTTTATCTGGAGAGTACCCTCTTCCATTGCCTCTGGTTAAAGTAACTCTAACAATAGCTGCTTCTTCAGGTAAACTGATAACAGCCTGTTCAAGATATTGAACAAAGGTATTAAAATCTATCGGTTTTATAAAAAGCTTTTCAGCATCATGAGATAAACGCTGCCAATGCGCTTTTTGATGAACAAATGTGCCTTTGTGCCATTTTAATGTGGTAAATACTCCATCACCATACAATAACCCCCTATCCCTTGCCCAGCTACGATCGACAGACTTTCCATCTCTGTAATGGATATTAGTAAACGAACTTGAATTTATGATCGAGGAACTCAAATTCGTTTTAATAAAATAGAGCCATTAGTGCCACCAAAACCAAAAGAATTACATAATGCATAATCAATCTTATGTTCTCTGGCAGTATGAGGCACATAATCCAGATCACAACCTTCACCTTGATTATCGAGGTTAATGGTAGCGGGGATGATCTGCTCTCGAAGTGCATTTACACAGAAAAGTGTTTCGATAGCTCCTGCAGCACCCAGCATATGTCCAGTCATAGATTTTGTTGAACTCACCATAACTTTACTGGCATTGTTACCAAATACCGTTTTTACAGCACGAGTTTCAGCTAAATCACCAACAATGGTTGAAGTTCCGTGTGCATTGATGTAGCCAATCTGCGAGGGATCAACTTTGGCATCATTGAGTGCATTGGTCATGGCCAGGGCACCACCCTCACCATTTTCAGGTGGAGCCGTTATATGATAAGCATCACTACTCATTCCAAAACCAACAATTTCGGCAAGGATCTGCGCATTACGGGCTTTTGCATGCTCATATTCTTCTATAACAAGAGCCGCCCCGCCATCACTTAATACAAAACCATCTCTATCCTTATCCCATGGTCGACTTGCCTGTTGAGGGCTATCATTTCTAGTGGATAAGGCTTTAGCCGATGAGAACCCCCCCATAGCTAATGGTGTTGAGGCTTTTTCCGCTCCACCGGCAATCATGACATCTGCATCACCATAGGCAATTATTCTTGCAGATTGACCAATGCAGTGTAAACCCGTTGTGCAGGCCGTTACAATTGATATGTTGGGCCCTTTGAATCCATATTGTATGGATAATTGTCCAGAAATCATGTTGATAATAGAACCAGGCACAAAAAAGGGAGTGATGCGTTTGATGCCTTTTTCCAGGTAGACCTGGTGAGTTTTTTCAATAACAGTCATACCGCCAATACCTGCCCCCATCATGACACCGACACGGTTTAAATCGGGAGCTGATTGAATAATGCCGGATTGGTTAATCGCTTCTACAGAAGCGGCTATGCCATATTGAATAAACGGGTCAAATTTTCTAGCGTCTTTTGCTGACATAGCCCCTGAGGCCGCCACATCAAAATTTTTGACTGAGCCACAGAATTTGGTAGGAGACTGATTGGTATCAAAATGTTCTATGAAACTAATACCACTTTTACCCTGCTTGATACCATCCCAGGTTTCCGTTGCAGTTAAGCCTAACGGACTAATCGCACCAACGCCGGTAATTACTACTCGTCTTTTAGACAAATCACTCACTCCAGTTTAGTGTTAACAAGGCACCCCAGTGTTAACACAATACGAGACTAACTTAACAATTCTAAGACACTAGATGGTTTTTACAAGCAGAAAGTCACTAAAACAAGTAATTTAATTGTGCTTAGATTTGAATTTTTATTTGTATTATTTAACGTGACTACTCAGCTAGCCATTAAATAAGCCTGTAACTGTTCAGGTTGTCTCTAAAATTTGTCACAGGCTTTTGCTCCTGTATTTCCAGCATATATACATCCATGTAGTTAACCATTTTTATGATGTGCATCCATGTACATCACTCTACGAGCCAGCTGAAGCTGTTCAAAAACGTTTATCTCCACGGATGGAGTATATGCATAAGCAATGCTTGGAGCATTGCATTGCATGCCCTGACGTTTTTGTGAACGCAGAAAAATCTTTCTGGAAAAGATTTTCGCGCCAGCCCTGCGCCGAAGGGGTGAAACATAGGGATATGCTTTACAAATGGTAAATTTTAGAGCTAAGTTGAATAGTTACTATTTAACAAAAAAGGCAGTGCCTAGCACTGCCTTTTTTGTACAAAAAAACTACCTGAGCATCAGGCTCCTTCGACGTTAGCCTTGATGTAATCAACTGCAGCTTGAACTGTATTGATTTTTTCAGCTTCTTCGTCTGGGATCTCTGTATCAAACTCTTCTTCCAGGGCCATTACCAATTCAACTGTATCCAGAGAATCAGCTCCTAAGTCATCAACAAAAGAAGACTCGGATGCTACTTCCTCTTCTTTTACACCTAATTGTTCAATGACGATTTTTTTTACGCGATCTTCGATAGTACTCATGACTGTAACTTTTCTCCAAAAAAATGCCCAAATCGGCAATGGTTGCTAGTTTATTGATTAACTAAAATTTTTCAAGTAACAAATGCAATTTTTTTGCGTGGTTTGACCAGAACTGGCAATATTATAACCTAATTCTGTCACGTTTCCCAAGTAAAGCTGTTCTACCCCATATGCATTCCGCCGTTAACGTGCAAGGTTTCTCCAGTGATGTAAGAAGCATTGTCACTACAGAGAAAGGCCACAGCCTTGGCGATTTCTTCCGGTTGACCTAATCTGGCTGCCGGTATTTGAGATTGTAGTGCTTCTCTTTGTGATTCGCCAAGTTCTTTTGTCATATCTGTATCAATGAATCCAGGAGAAACTACATTAACAGTGATACCCCGGCTGGCAATTTCTCGAGCCAATGACTTACTAAACCCAATAACACCGGCCTTTGCAGCCGCATAATTGGCTTGACCCGGGTTACCTATTGAACCAACAACTGATCCAATTGTGACGATCCTGCCCCAACGTTTTTTCATCATGGGACGAAGCATTTTCTGAGACATTCGATAAACGGATGTTAAATTAGTATTCAGAATACTATCCCATTCCTCTTCTTTCATGCGCATCATAATATTATCACGGGTAATGGCTGCATTATTCACAAGGATATCTACCCCCGAATTATAATTTTCTTTTATCTGAACCATTAATGCGTCAATTGAATCTGTATCTCCCACATTAAGCTGCATTCCCTTCCCATTAAGATTGGCTTCTTCAAAATATCGGCTGATGAGATCGGCGCCTGACTCGCTGGTTGCTGTTCCAATTACAGTTGCACCCAGTGCAGCGAGCTCCAAAGCTATCGCTTTACCGATCCCTCTACTGGCACCTGTCACCAAGGCTAACTTAGGTTCTGAAAACATTATAAATCCTCTATAATCAATTAATTAGTAAAATTTTCTAAAGTAACATCAACTTGAGAGGCCTGGCTTATCTCAAGTTGAGGTTAAAGTAATAAATAATTTACAGGTTAACTTTAGCTAAACCTGATACATCGCCTAAATGAAAACTAGATGCACCTTTGATAATTCTTTTAGTCAGTCCTATTAATACTTTTCCCGGACCGCACTCATAATACTCATCAACATTGTGATTATCTGCAAATTGAATAGTTTCAGTCCATCTTATAGGACTAAATAATTGTAACCTTAAGGCTTCTTTAATGGCACCCGGCTTAGATGTTATTTCAGCATGAACATTATTGATCACCGGAATACTCGGTGCCTGAAAGCTTAAACGAGATAAATCTTCAGCTAATTTCTCAGCAGCAGGTTTCATTAATGCACAATGAGAGGGAACACTTACCGGTAGCGGTAAAGCTCTTTTTGCACCAAGCTCCTTACATTGGATCATGGCGCGTTCTACCGCTTCTTTATGCCCTGCAATGACAACTTGACCAGGACTGTTATAGTTTACAGCTTCAACCACCTGTCCATTGGCTGAGCTGCTACAAGCTTTATTAATTTTAACATCATCCAGGCCAATAATCGCAGCCATTGCCCCGGTGCCATTCGGTACAGCTGCTTGCATATATTGACCTCGGCTGCGTACTAACCTGACAGCATCTGAAAATTTAATTACACCAGCAGCCACTAGAGCAGAGTATTCGCCTAAGCTATGGCCAGCCATAAACTTAGGTTTAGCCAGGTGATTTTTTACCAATCTATAAATTGCAATACTGGCTGTTAATATAGCTGGCTGTGTATTTTCAGTTTGATTTAACTTCTCAGCAGGCCCCTGCTGACATAATTGCCAGAGATCGTAACCCAAAGCATCACTCGCTTCGGTAAAAGTATCTAAAATTTGAGGTTGGTTTTGCGCAATATCCGCCAACATACCCAATGCCTGAGAGCCTTGTCCCGGAAATACAAAAAGAGGTGATGCCATAAAATGCCCTGATTATTTTTTGATTTAAAGAAATACTCAATTCACCACAAGGGTGATTGATTATTTTCTCTTAACTTTTTTCAATTTAAATGGTTAAAATAGAAGTTAATACTTTAGAAGAACTGCTCCCCAGGTAAATCCACCACCAAAAGCCTCTAATAAAACAGTTTCCCCGCGCTTGATTTTTCCAGAGCGAACAGCCTCATCTAATGCCAGTGGAACTGAGGCCGCTGAGGTATTGCCATGTTTATGAATGGTTAGAATAACTTGCTCCATTGACATGCCAAGCTTTTTAGCTGTCGCTGTAATAATTCTAATGTTTGCCTGATGCGGCACCAACCAGTCAATTTCTTCCTTTGTCATGTTATTGGCTTCAAGTGCCTCATCCACAATTTTGCTTAGAGTACGCACCGCGACTTTGAAGACCTCATTACCATTCATTTGAATAAATGTTTGATTATCTTTGGTTCTATGATGGCAATAGAGTAAATCATGATAGCGGCCATCGGCATGGATGTGTGTAGACAACACACCAGGCTCTTCACTTACTCCCATCACTACTGCACCAGCTCCATCTGCAAATAAAATACAAGTCGTTCTATCTTCCCAATCACACAGTCTGCTTAATATTTCTACACCAATTACCAATACATGTTTTTTATGACCGGTTTTTATAAACTGATCAGCAATACTCATACCATAGATAAAACCACCGCAAGCAGCAGTGAGATCAAAAACGGGAGTATCGGCAATACCAAGTTCGTTTTGAATAAGACAGGCCGTACTTGGAAAAATAAGATCCTGTGTGGTGGTTGCCACAATGATCATATCAATATCTGAAATTTCAAGATCTGAAGCTTCAATAGCTTTACGTGCTGCTTGTGTTCCTAAAAAAGTGGCAGATTCATTTTCATTTGAAATATGTCTTTGCTTGATGCCCGTTCTCTCAACAATCCACTGTGAAGTAGTATCAACCATCTTTTCAAGATCAGCATTGGTACAGATAGTTTCAGGTAAATGACTACCTGTTCCCAGAATTTTTGAGTTCTTCAATTTAGTCTCCTGTATCTATATTAGTACACAAGTACACAAACACATAAGTATTGGGTGCTAGGAAGCGCTTTCCAGGTTATCAAGGGCACTCCAAATCTTGCTGGGTACATCAAGTCGAATCTGCTCAATTGCTTCTTTAATAGCAAAATGCATTGCAGTAATGTTAGCACTCCCATGACTTTTAACAACAACCTTGTTTAGACCGGAAAAGCAAGCACCGTTATAGCGCTCAGGATTAATTTCATCTTTAATTCTTTTTAATGCAGGCTGAATCAACCACTGTAAAATTCGCCCCCGAGTACCAGCTAACAATTTTTCTTTAATCAATTGTGCAAAAAAATGAGTGAGACCCTCGCTGGCTTTCAGTACCGCATTACCGACAAAACCATCGCAAACCACAACATCAACATCACCGGTATAAATTTCATCTCCTTCAACAAAACCACAATAATTTATGGCTGAAGCGGATTGTAATAACCTGGCAGCCTGCTTAACTTGATCATTGCCTTTAGTCTCTTCTACACCTACGTTCAGTAATCCAACTTTGGGATTGTTAATACCATCAATAGCAGACGCCATAACTGATCCCATAACACCAAAATGGAATAGCGTTTCAGAATCACAATCCATATTGGCCCCCAAATCAAGAACTCGGGTAAAACCATATTCATTTGGAAGAACTGTCGAAATAGCAGGCCTGTCAATGCCAGGATACATTTTGAGCCAATATTTAGATAAAGCCATAAGAGCACCGGTATTTCCAGCACTAACACAACCATCGGCCTCACCTTTTGCAACCATAGATAAAGCCAGGCTCATGGAAGAGTCTAATTTACGTCGTAAAGCGGATGATGGGCGTTCGTCCATTTCAACGATACTATCTGCATGGACAATATGATAGCGATTTTGAGGGAGTTCAGGGAAACGAAGAACAACTTCTTCTATGCGGTCTTGTTGCCCCACCAGAAGTAGATAGAGATCGGGATCTCTATGCAGTACATCACAGGCTGCATGGATAAGAACATGGGGACCAAGGTCGCTCCCCATGCAATCGATTGCGAGACTAACAGTTTGCAAAGCAATCTTTAAAATAACTCAGCATTGTAAATGCAGGGTTATTCTCTATTTATACGACTTTACGACCTTTGTAATATCCATCTTCTGTCACATGATGGCGACGATGAATTTCACCTGAAGTTTGATCTTCAGTTAATGCTGGGTTAGTCAAGGCATTATGTGAACGACGCATATCGCGACGTGAACGTGATACCTTATTCTTTTGTACTGCCATGGTTATTCTCCTGGTGTTACATAGTTAAAATTTAAATCTATCGTTCCTTACTCAATTAAAGATAAGGAAGCGTATTTTTTATCGGAAAACTGTCAAAACGGTATCTAATTACCGTTACTTCCTTCTGGTTTGTTTCCCGCCAACAAAGTCTTTAAATCTGAAAAAGGCATTGTAGTTTCAGCATCTTCTTCTACTGCTTCATCCGAATTAGATTCAGGATCAAAACTTTCATGTCGTAAACAAGCCTTTGTTCTATCATGTGCTGGCGCGATAGGTAAAGCCAACATCACTTCCTGTTCTATTAAAGTGATAACATCTACATCATCACTATCAACCAATAATGGTTCGTACTTTTTAAGTGCCTGTTCTGCCTGTTCTTCTGTAATAACAATTAACAAATCAAAACTCTGGTTAATATCGACTGCCAAAGGTTCCATACAAAGTTGACATGTCAACCAAACCTGCCCTTTCACATTTCCTTGCAGAAATACCCTGTGCTGTTCATCAATTTTTGCACTCAGCACAATATCCAGGCAACCCTCATCCCTAGTCAGCACCTCACAAAGATTTGGAAGCCGGCTGATCATTAGACTGCCTTCAATCAAGTTTCCTGATTGGGCAATTCGCCTTGGATGGACTGTCAACGGTATTGATGCTGTTTTCATAGGCGCGACATGATAACGACTTAATGTTAGTCAGTCAAAGAAAATGGCTGAATTTACCTGAATTGCGAGTTAGAATACCTGTTTTGAGCAGTTTTTTCAGTAATTTAGGATGTTTCGTGACTTCAAAGTTAATTTTAGCTTCATCTTCACCTTTTAGAAAGGCCTTATTAGATCGACTTGGCCTGGATTTTATTCAAGTTTCACCTGATATTGATGAAACAGCGTTGCCTCATGAATCTCCGACTGATTTGGTCAAGCGGTTAGGCATATTAAAAGCAAAAGAAGTCGCTAAAACCTATCTGGATGCACTTATCATCGCCTCGGATCAGGTTGCTCTGTGTCAAGATAAAGTTTTAGGTAAACCTGGAAGTTATGATAAAGCCGTAGCTCAACTGACCTCGCTGAGTGGCCAAACAGCCTGCTTTTACACTTCATTGGTGTTATTAAATGCCAAAACCCAACGAGTTCAATCAGAACTTGCCACCACAGAAGTAACTTTTAGAAATTTAACCTCTGCACAAATAGAACATTATCTAAAGATAGATAAGCCATACGGATGTGCAGGAAGTTTTAAATCAGAAGCACTTGGTGTGGCACTATTCACCAAAATGAAAAGTGACGATCCAGATGCATTAATTGGTTTGCCATTAATCAAGCTGGTAGGCCTACTTGCTAATGAAGGGTTAGATCCGCTTGGTACTTGTTGAAATTTAAGTGTTAAATGTAATTAATCGATCTATATTATCCCGAGTTGAGGTTGTTTAATAAGCAAATGAGGTAATTCATCAAGATGATCAACCATTGCCAGTGGCTGCCATTTCAATAATTGCTCCACAGTATGAGCACCATGGCTCACACCATAACTCGTAACACCTGCTTTGCTTGCCATTTCCAGATCATGTTCCGTATCCCCAATCATCACAGCTTGTCCAGCAGATAAGCCTGCTCTTTGTAATAACTGATTAATCATATCTGGACTGGGTTTACCTTCTGCTTCATCCGCACAAATGGTATCTGTAAATAAATGCGCTAATTTCACCTCATCCATCACACGAGTTAACCCGACTCTGGCCTTTCCCGTGGCTACTGTTAAACTAAATCCATGCTCAACTAATGATGTTAAGCAATTAATCGCTCCTTCAAACAAGGGACTAGGGGTTTTATCTTCTTCTATATAAAGCTGACGATAGCGTTGAAAAAGATGTTGTTGAATAGCTCCATTGCTGTTTGGAAACAAAACATCAAAAGCATGGAATAAGCTCAAACCAATGATCTGCCTGACTGCTTCAGCATCTGGTACTGGTAATTCAACTTCAATAGCAGCCTGTTGCATGCAAGAGACAATTCTTGCGGTGGAATCCATCAAGGTTCCATCCCAATCGAAGATGATCATTTTGATTTTGTTCATAGGCGCTTTTTTTTACCAAATAACTTTATTTATACCAAGCTTTTTTATTCCAAATAACAGACAAGGTTAGGTTAAATAGTCAGAAATAAGATGTTCAGGATATTGTAAGCTTTTTAAAAGTTGCGAAAAAGCTCTATCAACCGGAGCCTTAACCAGTTGTTTTTGTGTATCCTGAGTGAATCTCAATGTTGCAGCATGCAACATCAACCTGCTAACACCCCATTTTTTTTCTTTATCTTTTAAGGTGCTATCACTGACATACTTGGGATCACCAATGATTGGAAACCCCTCATGTAAACAATGTACACGGATCTGGTGTGTTCTACCTGTTACGGGTGTCGCTTCTACTAAACTAGTATTTGCATGACGGGCTAATACTCTAAATTTGGTATGAGATCCTTGCCCCTCGTCTGAGACAACCATAATTCTTTCTCCGCCTCTACCAGAAGATTTCAATAAGGGTGCTCGAGATTCTTTCAAAATATCAGGCCAATTACCATGAACCAAACATAAATATCTTTTAGACATTTGTCGATTTCTGAGTTGTTCATGCAGATTTCTTAATAAACTTCGTTTTCTGGCAAGCAGCAAAACCCCTGAAGTTTCTCGATCAATTCTATGTACTAATTCAAGATAGTGCCATTCGGGATGTAGTGCACGCAGACCTTCTACTACGCCAAAACTCAGCCCGGAACCTCCATGAACGGCTATTCCAGTTGGTTTATTAATAGCTAACCAATCATTATTTTGATGAATAATGCACTGTTCGAGCTGCTTAACATTATCAAGAGCGGTATTGATCACTAGCTGAGGATTTTCAGATACTCTAATAGGTGGAATACGAAGCAAGTCATCAGCACAAACACGGTAATCGGCTTTTACCCGGCCTTTATTAATACGAACTTCACCCTTGCGAATAATGCGATAAATACGGGTTTTAGGGACACCTTTGAGTAACCCAATCAATAGGTTATCAATTCTCTGGCCTTCACGATCAGCTTCAATTGTTAAAAATTGAGCTTTGCTTGTAGATTCTAATTTCATGGCGGTGAGTATATACTCAAGTTCCCTGAAAATATAGGTTCCAGTCTGTTTGGTTATGGTAACACAAAGCCATTTTTACCTTATTTTGAATAAAGTTAATACCCTAATGATTTCAACATTTTACTTGATACACAACAACTTAGCTGATATATTGACGGCCAGGGTTTATACCTGACTCTGAGTTCAGAGAAAGTTGCCTTATCTTCGACTATGCTTATTTAATAAGAAAGTTTCTTCATGACATAAATTTATGCCTAAGAAAAACTTGTTGATAAAAAAGTTAATTGAAAAGAAAGACTAATTTAATAGAATGATAAGTAACAGCAATAAAACGAAATTTTTAGGTAATGCTAAAAGCATTACTTGTTGAAAGTGAAATTTAGCAACTATATCAGCGAACCATCAAATAAGCCTGAAACTATTCAGATTGCTTTTAAGAGATGAACTGAATAGTTACAAAATTTAAACTATAAATTTAGTGTGATCCGGTAAGAATCATAGCAAGATTTGGTTAGAAAAGCCCATCCTTATGATTGACATAAGGTATGTCAAATCAGGGCAAATTAACTTGGTAGAACAGATGAATTTTTCAAAACAAAAGCTCTCAAAATAATCGCTTTTGTTTTTTAGACACTTAAGGTGTCTCTAGTGAATTGCGTTTTCAGAATTGTGTTTTCCGAGTAAGTAAGTTACTCACCCAACAATCAATTCAAGATGTCGAAAAACGATCAAAAGTCGTTAAAACGATCAAAAAAACTGTGATCATCTATTTTTAGCTAGTTAACAGCAACCATAAATCTTCCTTAACTTCCCGCCAGGCCACGCCCATGTTGAGATAATTAAAAAATGAAACGCATTTTAATCAATGCCACGCAAGAAGAAGAATTGCGTGTAGCCCTCGTTGATGGTCAACAACTATATGATCTAGACATTGAAAGCTCAGGAAGAGAACAAAAAAAAGGAAGCATTTACAAAGGTAAAATTACACGTGTAGAACCCAGCCTTGAAGCAGCCTTTGTTGAGTATGGCGCAGACCGTCATGGTTTCCTTCCCATGAAAGAAATAGCAAGAAGCTATTTCCCTAAAGATTATACCTTTAAAGGACGCCCTAATATCAGGGAAGTCTTAAAAGAAGGTCAGGAAGTTATTGTACAGATAGAAAAAGAAGAACGAGGCCAAAAAGGTGCTGCCATTACCACCTTTATCAGCCTTGCTGGTAGCTTTCTGGTATTAATGCCGAACAATCCAAGAGCTGGTGGAATTTCTCGTCGAATTGAAGGTGAAGAAAGAAGCAATTTAAAAGAAGCACTCAGCCAATTACAAATTCCAAATGGTATGGGAGTTATTGTTAGAACCGCTGGTGTTGGAAGAGGTGAACAGGAACTGGCCTGGGATCTTCAAGTACTACTCAAGTTATGGGATGCCATTCAAGAATCAACTAAAGAGCGCCCTGCTCCGTTTTTAGTGCATCAGGAAAGTAATGTCATCATTCGTGCTATTCGGGATCACCTGAGAGCTGATGTGAGCGAAATCTTAATTGATACTGATTCTGCCTATCAAAAAGCTATTGAACATATACGTTTGATCCGCCCGGATTTCATCAATAAAGTTAAACTCTATCAAGATAAAACCGTGCCTCTGTTTAATCGTTATCAAATTGAAGGACAAATTGAGTCAGCCTTCCAACGAGAAGTACGCTTACCTTCTGGTGGTTCTATTGTCATTGATCCAACTGAAGCCTTAATTTCAATTGATATCAACTCTGCTAAAGCAACTAAAGGTGCAGATATTGAAGAAACTGCTTTCAATACAAATCTTGAAGCAGCTGATGAAATAGGTCGACAATTACGCTTAAGAGATATGGGTGGACTGGTTGTTATCGATTTTATTGATATGCTAGTGACTCGTCACCAGAGAGACGTTGAAAATCGAATTAACAAAGCACTCTCGCAAGATAGAGCCCGTATTCAAACTGGTAGAATTTCCCGTTTTGGTTTATTAGAAATGTCACGCCAGAGACTTCGTCCATCATTAGGTGAATCAAGTCAAATTGTTTGTCCACGTTGTTCGGGTCATGGCACAATTAGAACTGTTGGATCATTGGCATTGTCTGTACTTAGATTAATAGAAGAAGAAGCTACTAAACCTGCTACATCACAAGTTAGAGCAACTCTACCGGTTGAAGTCGCCACGTTCCTTTTAAATGAAAAAAGATCCATTATTTCTCAACTTGAAAAAAGACATAAAACACAAATTTTAATTTTGCCTAATCCACATATGGATACACCGCATTTTGAAGTTGAAAGATTAAAGATTGATGAAGTTACTGAAGAAGCCAGTTATGAAACAGTAGCCTCTCCACAAGAAGTCTACTACGAATCACCAGCACAACAACCTAAGGGCATGGAAAAACCTGCTATCTCTTCTATCCCTATGAAAGCTGACGCAGACTCATTACCACTTAAGCCTCAAGAACAACAAAAAGCTATTAAAACAACTTCTCGCAAAACAGATGTGAAACAAGCAGGGATTTTATCCAGGATCTTGTCATCATTATTTGGTAAAGAAGAACAGAAAGAAGCGCCAGCAAAGGGACAAAGACGATCTCAAAATCGACGGCCAGCCCAAGATAAAAACAGCAGAAAACCACGTGCCAACGTTAACCCAAATCGCCGTCAGGAAAAGCGCGACGTAAGTAAACCAAAAAGCAGAAATGAGTCACCTGGTCAGGAAACTAATCGCAGAAACGTTCAAAAAGCTCAGCAAGGTCCAACTCGTAAAACTGAAAACATAAGCGATAAATCACAGCAGAGTCAATCTCCTCAGAACGCTCCCCAGGCAAATAAAAATCAACCTCGTCCAGCTCGAAAAAGTCGTGATGCACGTCGCACTACGCCTATTGCTAAATCACCATCAACTACAGCAATACCAGCACAAGATGAAGTTATAAATGCTCGACCAATAATAGTAGCTGCTTCAACTAAAACTACAAAAGTGCGGTCTAACGCACCAGTAAAGCCACAAGCCTCTATTCAAACAGCCAATAAAAAACCTGAATCAGTTAACAAGGATACACAGGATCAAGTTAGTTCATCTCAACCTTCAGTTCCTGCAAAAGTAGATGCTGGGATAAAAGCAGAAACCAAATCTGTTAAAGTAAAGCCAACTGAAAAACAAATTCCTTCAAATGTGAAAACTGTAGAGGTAAACGAAGAGCCTTTAGTTGATAAGTCAATTACAACTAGAGAAGAGAGTAAGGAGAGCAAAAGTACCCGTTCTGATGAAAGCACTCCTAACCGTAAAACAAGAAGAGTTCCATCACATTTAGGTGGAAATCGTTATAAAAAAACAGTAAACCAGGCAACTAATTTACCAGGCCAGGATCAACCCTCAACCCCCCCTCTTCCGCAATCAGTTAAAAGCGCAGTAAGAAGTGCTATTGTTGAGACGCAAATTCATAACATGACTCAACAAAATAATGAGGCTTCAAATAAACCTGATAAAAAAGAAACTGCAGCTACAGCACCTAAAATAGCTCCTGCACCTAAAGTTGGAAAAGATGAGGCCAGGGTAAAATCTGTAGATTCGAAACCAGTAGCTTCTGAACCTGTAACTCCTAAACCAGTGGCTCCTAAACCTGTAGCTTCTAAACCTGTAACTACACAAACAGATAATAGTCAAAAAACTACTACAGTTTCTCAAACAGCCAAAGAAAGTAAAGTAACCAAAGAGCCTCAAACTGCACCAGTTTCGCAGACAACATCTGCCAAAGCCGGAGTAACTAAACCAGCCCCAGTACAAATTAAAGCGACACAAGAAGCTGCGATTAAACCTGCGGCTCAAACATCAGCTTTAAATGAAAATGTCGCAGAAACACAAAGCTCAAATAAACCAGAACAACCAAAAAAATCTGATGTAGTTAGAGTGAAGTCTGCTTCAGCCTCAAGTTCAGCAGCAGCAACTAAACCTGGCTTTCAGCCAAAACCAATAGTTACGGCTTACCAGGCAAAACCTAAAAAAGTTGAAGCTGTTAAGACAGAAGAAAATAAAACTACACCTGTCCCAAAAAAGACAGACTCAAGTTTTAGTCCTCCAGTTAAACCTGGTCAATAAACTTGAGCATAAAAAAAGCCCTTTAAGGGCTTTTTTTATAAGTTCTCATAACGATTTACCGATATAATGCTTCATATTTTGTAACTATTCAGCTTACCCCTAAAATGAGCCATCTCATCGTTCAAAAATGGTCAAATAATCGAGTATACTCACATTTTTTGCCTCGATCTGACTCATTTTAGAGGCAAGCTGAACAGTTACGGGTACATGTAACAACTCGCTGAGTAGTTACCATATTTTTTTTAAAGTTAAGATGATTAACCCATGAATAAAGTCTATATATGTGATGCCGTTAGAACGGCAATCGGCCGATATGCTGGTTCTCTTGCCGGAGTAAGGGCAGATGATTTAGGCGCAATTCCAATAACTGCTTTAATGGAACGCAATCCTCAAGTTGATTGGTCGGCAGTGGATGATGTGTACTATGGCTGCGCCAACCAGGCAGGTGAAGACAACCGTAATGTTGCCAGAATGAGTTCCTTACTCGCCGGTCTTCCTTTTACAGTGCCTGGTGTTACCCTAAACCGTTTATGTGGTTCAGGTATGGACGCTATTGGAACAGCGGCAAGAGCTATAGCTTGTGGAGAACAGAACCTCGCTATTGCTGGCGGAGTTGAATCTATGTCACGCGCTCCGATGGTTCTCGGGAAAGCAGAAACCGCATTTTCACGACAAGCACAACTTTTTGATACCACAATGGGTTGGCGATTTGTTAATCGATTAATGGAGAAAAACTATGGTATCGATTCAATGCCAGAAACAGCTGAAAACGTCGCTGAAAAATTCTTAATTAGTCGAACTGATCAGGATTTATTTGCCTTAAAAAGTCAACAAAAAACCGCCAGGGCACAAGAAAATGCATTATTTGATGAAGAAATTGTACCGGTTACGGTGAAAGTCAGCCGTAAAGAAAGCAGAATTTTCGATAAAGATGAACACCCTCGAGCTACAACCAGTCTTGATGGTTTAAGTAAATTAAAAACTCCATTTAAAGACAATGGCACAGTCACAGCAGGAAATGCTTCAGGTATTAATGATGGTGCTTGTGCTTTGTTACTAGCTGGCGGCTCAGAAGTACAATCACAACAATTAAAACCATTAGCTCGTGTAGTTGCAATGGCTACCTCTGGTATCGAACCCAACGTAATGGGCATTGGTCCCATCCTGGCCACACAAAAGGTTTTAAAACTGGCTGGGCTTACATTAGAGCAAATGGATGTTATAGAATTAAATGAGGCCTTTGCAGCTCAAAGTTTGGCAGTTATACGTTCTTTAGGCTTAAGCGATGATGATCCGCGCATTAACCCAAATGGTGGTGCCATAGCTCTAGGTCATCCATTAGGCATGAGTGGTGCAAGATTAGTCACAACAGCCGCTTATCAATTACAAAGACAACCTGACAATCGTTATGCACTCTGCACCATGTGTATTGGTGTTGGTCAGGGAATAGCCATGGTCATTGAGCGGGAATAACGGCATTACACAAATTTCACGGTATTATTATATTTGTTATAAACTTCCATCAATATATCGGCAAGGACGCTTATTTTCATAAAAATGGAGTAACGCTTTTAGTTTAATTAAATCCAGATTGTCATTAAATTGAGTTTTGTGTTTTTCTAATTGGTTATTCAAAGAGCGTTGCAATTGTGCCGCTCTACTACATTGCCCCATCTCTGCATATGCCATAGCTAGCGTTAGTGCATGTTCTGGAGATTTTTCAGCGGTAAATACTTTTTCTGCAAGCTCTAATCCTCTATTGCCATTTCTCAATTTAAAATTGGGATTGCTCACAAGTGTTCTGGCTAGGTAATGAGCAATACTTCCATTGTCTGGCATTAAGCTATTAGCGTGATTAAGTTTTTTAATAGCGCTTTGATATTGCTTCTGTTTAATCAGGTATCTAACCTGACTCAACCATGCAGATGGTATTAATGGATTAAGGTTCAATGCTTTTTCATAATGACTAAATGCTTTATCCTGTTGATTCAACTGAGTTAACAAACTACCAAGTTTTAATTGAAGACTTACATCATCAGGTTCAATATTTTCAGCTTTAATAAAATAAGTTAACGCTTTTTCAAATTGATTAGTTTCTTCAAATAAAACACCTAAATTATAGTTTGCCGTTAAATTGCCGGGGTCAATGTCTAAAGCTTTTTGTAAAAATTTTTGCGCGTTATATTTATCATTTAAATGATTTAAAGTTGCAGCTAAATTAATATGAGCTCGAATGCTATAAGGCGCTTCAGCAATCGCTTTTTTAAATGCTTCAGCAGCCTCTTTGAATCTTCCAAAGGAAAAAGCAAGTTTTCCACGTAACAAATACACTCTTTCGCCACGAAGTAATTGGCTAAGGTTATCAATCAGTGGTTCTTTTGCCTTTACTCCAACGCCTCCTTTCAGATTAAAATGTTTTCGAGCTAATTTATTTTTTTTAAAAGCTCTATAAGCTAAAGCCATTGAATAATGTAAACGATTTGCAGCAGGTTGTTTGTCTAACGCATTTTGATAATATTCAATGGCCTGTTGAAATTCTTTGTTGCGCATTGAAATATCGCCAAGCTTAGCTAAAATCACAGCTTCAGTAGGATTAAGCTTTGCTGCGCCCCTGAAAATTCCTGCTGACTTTTCCAGTTCATTGATTGCCTGGTAACTTTCACCCAGTCTTAT
>JBFFIY010000084.1:0-20269 GCA_041556195.1 Enterobacterales bacterium | reverse complement strand
TAAATTATTTCAGACTGATTTCAGACAGGATTGTCTTCAAGATGATTGATTGCCAACTGAAACTTTAATTCTTGAAAATTTGGTGCGGAGTGTGGGATAGAGCTTACCAATATGATTAATCGCCCAATCAGCACGACCAGATTTATTTTTAGGTTGAGCCGTTTGTGCTTCGATAAATTTACGCCTGGCATGTGCCATACAGCCAATTAGCTCTGCATCAACTTGCTCGTAACCTTTGTAACCATCAGCTTGCAGATAGCCGTTAAATTCTTTTAAATAATTCACGGCACAGCTACCTGCACGGCTAGCCTGATAATCATAAAGCACAATGTTTTTGAGCGCATTATTTGAGGGCGAGTCAGTACCTGTGCAATAGACCCACATGTAACATTTAGCTTTGTCTTCGCTTAAAACATTGAGCGTCGTTTCATCGGCCTGAACCACCGGTTGTTTTAATAAGTACTGGTGTAAGTGCTCCACAATGAATGAGATAGGACACCCATCTCTTGAAATGTATAACTAATGTAACTATTCCACGAGTTGATAAATGCACCTGTAGCTGTTCAGGTTGCCCCTAAAATGAGTCTCAGGTTTTTTGCTCCTGCAAAACCTGCGTACATGCCATCCATGGCAATAACAGAAAAGTGCTCCTGCTTTTTCTGAATACATGCCATCCATGGCAATAACTTCGAGGCAAAAAATGTTATTATATCCCCACATGGATGTGGGTTATGCAGTTAATGTATGGAGCTATTAACTGTCTCAATTATTTGACTGGTAATTGCTTTGGTAAAAACTTTTGATCCTGTAAAACAAATATGGAACTTTTGGTTACTGGGCTTATTAATACCATTAATCTTTAATGCCATTTGAATGCCAGCCCCCTTTAATACCTTACAATACCTTTCAATAGGCAGCGCGGGTATATACCAAAGTTAATTTTCACCATAAATATCCCGTATCAAACAGACAGAAAAACACTTTACAGATGCATAAAAGTCCCTTTCGCGGTATAGTTGCGCACATATCGGACGTCTCTGTGTAAATCTTATAAAAAAGAGATGTTTAACCTGTAAATTAAGGCCCTACACATAACGCCATGACCAAACGTGAAATATTAGTAACCTGTGCCCTTCCCTACGCCAATGGCTCCATTCATATTGGTCATATGCTTGAGCATATTCAGGCTGATATCTGGGTTCGTTATCATAAGCTACACAATCACAAGTGCACCTTTGTCTGCGCCGATGATACCCATGGTACGCCAGTAATGTTACGTGCTCAGCAATTAGGCATTGATCCAGTTGAGATGATCGAGCAAACGCGAGTCGAACATAAGCTGGATTTTGATGATTTTCTGATTGATTATGACAACTATTACAGCACTCATTCTGATGAATCTGTACAGTTTACACAAACATTTTACAGTCGCTTAACTGCCGATGGCCATATTAGCCGGCGCATTATCAACCAGCTTTTCGATCCAGAAAAAGAAATGTTTCTTCCAGATCGCTTTGTTAAAGGCACTTGTCCTAAATGTGGGGCTGAAGATCAGTATGGCGATAACTGTGATGCCTGTGGTGCAACCTATTCTCCTATAGACTTAAAAAATCCAGTTTCTGTGGTCAGTGGTGCAACTCCCATTATGAAAGAATCTGAGCATTTCTTTTTTGAATTACCTCACTTTGAGACGGTATTAAAAGATTGGCTCCAGACTGGAGTTCAGGAGGAAGTTGCGAATAAACTTCAGGAGTGGTTAACCGATGGTCTTAAAGCCTGGGATATCTCCAGAGATAAACCTTATTTTGGAATTGAGATCCCAGGGGAACCAGGTAAGTATTTTTATGTCTGGCTGGATGCACCTATTGGTTATATGTCTTCTTTTAAAAATCTTTGTGATCGCCGCGATGATTTGGATTTTGATCATTATTGGAAACCTGATTCAACCACCGAGCTTTATCATTTTATTGGAAAAGATATTACCTATTTCCATTGTTTGTTTTGGCCAGCAACTTTAACAGGAGCAGGGTTTCGCCGACCAACAGCGGTCAATGCACACGGTTTCTTAACTGTTAATGGAACAAAAATGTCTAAATCTAAGGGCACTTTTGTTAAAGCAAGAACCTATCTTGATTATCTTGAACCAGAATATTTACGTTATTACTTTGCCGCCAAGCTTGGATCAAAGTTAGACGATTTTGATTTGAATCTGGAAGATTTTGTACAACGAGTTAACTCCGATCTGGTAGGAAAGTTAGTCAATATTGCGAGCCGTACCAGTGGTTTCATTAATAAGCGTTTTGAGGGCAAGCTTTCATCAACCCTTGATAACCCCTCTTTGCTTGAAACCATTCAGTTGCTTCAAAATCAGCTTGCTGAACATTATGAAAAACGAGAGTTTAGTAAAGCCATTAGAGAAATTATGACCTTGGCAGATCTCGCCAATCAATATATTGCAGAGCAAATGCCCTGGAGCCTGGTTAAACAAGAGTCCACTCTTGAACAAGCTCATCAGGTTTGTTCAACGGCGTTGAATGCTTTCAGATTGTTAGTATTGTACCTGAAGCCAGTACTACCTGTACTCGCCGAAAAAACTGAAGATTTCTTAAACATTTCTCCCCTGACATGGGCTGATAGTGAGCAGTTACTTACTTCCCACACTATTAAGAAATTTAAACCCATGATGCAACGGGTAGAATTGGCACAGGTTGAAAAAATAATAGAAGCTTCTAAAGCGGAAGTTCTCCCACAAGGTCCTGAAGCGTCCACATCAGCAGGAACCCCTGATGAAGCATCAGCGGCTCATCCCATTGAACCTGTTGCAGATCTCATTACAATTGATGATTTTGCTAAAATAGATCTTAGAATTGCTAAAATAGTTAAAGCCGAACATGTCGAAGGCGCTAAAAAGCTATTACGACTTGAACTTGATATTGGTTGTGAAAAACGCCAAGTGTTTGCCGGCATCAAATCCGCCTATGCACCTGAAGAGCTGGAAGGTAAACTCACTGTGATGGTAGCAAATCTTCAACCCAGAAAAATGCGATTTGGTGATTCCGAAGGTATGGTATTAGCAGCAGGACCTGGCGGGAAGGATTTATTTGTCCTCAATCCAGATCCGGGAGCGACTCCTGGCATGAGAGTAAAATAATGTTTTCCGCCGAGGGTTTATCATTTTGGTGGGTATGGCTAATGTACATAGCTGCAGGGCTGGTGACTCTGGGCTTATTATATTATCCCATGCGCAGGGCTTCGCACTGGCTCCATCTTCTCCTGTTAACACCCATTGCGGCACTAATGTTCGCACCAGTTACAGTACAACCCGAAAGTGAATATTGGGCTCCTGCTGTTTTAGTTATGATTTTTGAAGCTGAAAAACAAGGCCCCGAGGGCTTGATACGGAGTCTCGTCCCCCTGATCATCACATTCTCAGGTTTTTTACTGATTGGTATTGCGGCCTTACTCACACCGAAGAGTAGAACTCGGGCTAAAAAATCAAATGTACAATCTAAAAAAGCAAAACAAAAGAAAGAACCTCAATTAGAGTCCGGTGCGCATTCTGATAAACAGGAAAAGCACGATATTGTTGATGATTTAACGTTGGATTAACTCTGGATCAGCCCTATGAGCGAATATCTGTTGTTGTTAATTGGCACTGTATTAGTGAACAATTTTGTATTGGTCAAATTCCTTGGGCTCTGCCCCTTTATGGGTGTTTCAAGTAAAGTAGAAACGGCTATGGGCATGGCAGTGGCAACAACTTTTGTGCTCACTCTGGCTTCTGCAGCCAGTTATCTGGTTGATCATTATTTATTATTGCCCTTCGAGCTAGAATATTTACGCACCTTATCATTTATTCTGGTTATCGCTGTAGTTGTGCAGTTTACTGAAATGGTGATCCATAAGACCAGTCCTATGCTCTATCAACTACTGGGGATCTTCCTTCCCCTTATCACTACCAATTGTGCGGTGCTTGGCGTGGCTTTACTAAATGTTAACCAAAACCATAATTTTATCCAATCGCTCATTTACGGCTTTGGGGCATCAATTGGTTTCTCGCTGGTACTGGTATTATTTGCCGGCATGCGCGAACGCATAACAGTCGCCGATGTGCCAGAAAATTTCCGGGGTCCTGCTATCGCCATGATAACTGCAGGCTTAATGTCCCTCGCTTTTATGGGCTTTTCGGGCCTGGTAAAAGGCTAAGGCTGAAGGGGTGGAGAGAACGTAGTCATGGATCTACTCATTGCAATTGGAATTCTACTCGCACTTGGACTCACCTTTGGTGCCCTGCTTGGTTATGCAGCGATCCGTTTTAAGCTTGAAGGCAATCCGCTGGTAGATCAACTTGATGCCCTGCTACCACAAACTCAATGTGGACAATGTCAATACCCTGGCTGTCGCCCCTATGCCGAGGCATTGGCGGAAGGAGATGACGTCAATAAGTGTGTACCTGGTGGCCAGGAAACCATGGAACAACTAGCGGCACTCTTAGGAGTCGAACCACAGGAACTGGCACCAGAAAATGAAGCAGATCCGGAGGCTACCATTGTTCTCATTAGAGAACCTGACTGTATCGGTTGCACCAAATGTATTCAAGCCTGTCCCGTAGATGCCATTGTTGGTGCAGCCAAACATATGCACACGGTCATTACGGCAGATTGCACTGGTTGTGATCTATGTATTCCAGTTTGTCCAACGGACTGCATTGAAATACATCCAGCCGTAACGGGTTTCGCAGCTTGGAAACCGCAAAAACCTGTAGTTCAAAATCCAGAAGATTTACAGAGGATCCCGATCCAATGGCACCAATAAATAAAACGGATCCCCAAAAAAAGTCTCAAGATAGAGTTCAAACTCTGTTTAATGACAACTTACGCCTCTACGATTTTCATGGCGGTATACATCCGCCTCAACAAAAAACGCCTGCATCGAACAATCCTCAGCAAACATTGCCGTTGGCAGAAAAGCTCTATTTTCCATTAGTAACAGAAAAAGGCCAACCACTGAAAGCCACCGTAAAAATCGATGATAGAGTTTTAACAGGCCAGGTTCTCGCTGAAGATGAAACTGGCTTTATCCCTCCAGTTCACGCACCCGCTTCTGGAAAAATTATTGCCATAGAACACCATACCTCTGCTCATTCCTCAGCCATTCAGGTTCCTATGTTGGTATTAGAAACAGCTGCTGATCAGCAATGGCTGGAATTAGAAACCATGTCAATTGAACAGGTTGTCACTACAAAACCGGAACATCTTATTCAGAAAATCTTTGATGCTGGCATTGTAGGACTTGGCGGTGCAGCCTTTCCAACCGCAACCAAACTATCTTCTCCTGCAAAAATCAATCAGCTTATTCTCAATGGTGCTGAATGCGAACCTTACATAAGCTGTGATGACTCTCTGATGCAGGAGCAGGCCACAAAAGTTTTATCAGGTGCTTTGCTGATCTCCCATTGCGTTGGAGCCAGGGATATTGTTATCGCAGTTGAAGATAATAAACCTAATGCAATCAATATGTTAAAAGAAGCTCGTGAAAAGCTACCGTTTGAACAATTTGACAACTTAACATCTCTATCAATAATAACAATACCCACCAAATACCCTTCTGGCGGTGAAAAACAACTCATTGAGATCATTACAGGTAAACAGGTTCCTAAGGGGAAGTTTCCAGCCCATCTGGGACTAATTGTACAAAATGTAGCAACAGCTAAAGCGGTTTATGACGCGCTTATTGAGGGCAGACCATTAATAGACCGATTGGTCACATTGACAGGTAAACTGGCCACTATACCGAGCAACTACCTGGTACCCTTTGGTACGCCTATTGAGCATTTACTAAGTTATAGCCACACCAAAATAGACCAATTGGTCCAGGTTATTATGGGTGGCCCAATGATGGGGCACAACATATCAGATCTTAAAACCCCTATTCTAAAAAGCTGTAATTGTATTATTGTGCCCACTGAAGACGAATTGCCCAGTGCACCAGCGGCATTGGCCTGTATTCGATGCGGTTTATGTACTGAAGCCTGCCCCGCTCAATTACTTCCACAACAGTTATATTGGCATTCACGAGCAGAAGAATGGGACAAAACTGAAGACTATAACCTGTTTGACTGCATTGAATGTGGTGCTTGCGCTTATGTTTGTCCCAGCCAGATCCCTTTGGTGGACTACTATCGTTTTGCCAAAAAAGCTGTAACAGACAAAAAAGCTGAACAGCTCAAAGGACAAACCGCTCGAATACACCACGAGAAGAAACTGGCACGATTAAAACAACTCGAAGATGAAAAAGCCAACCGCCGTAAACAACGAGCGATTGAAGCTCAAAAAAGGAAAGAAGCAGCGGCATTAGCAAAGGAAAACGAGGCTTCAGATAACGAAGACTCCAGTTTGCCAATAGACTCTGAACCCACGTCAAAGCAACTTGATCCCAAACAACAAGCCGTGGCAGATGCCATTGCCAGAGTTAAACAAAAAAAACTGGAAAAGGCTCAAGCAGCAGAGGCAAAAGCATCAAACAATGCAAACTCCGCAGATATCAACAAAAACAGTGGAGATCCTGAATAATGCTCTATCGCACCCCAGCACCACATAGCATTGGTGGCAATCAGGTTTCACTGATGATGATCACATTGGTAGCTGCAACCTTACCGGGAATGTTTGTGCAAACTTACTTTTTTGGCTGGGGCGTGCTTATTCAAGTTATCTTTGCCAGCTTCATTGCACTATTAACAGAAGCCGCAATATTACATTTACGTCAGCGCCCCATCAAAAAGACCTTATTCGATGGTTCTGCATTGGTTACAGGCTGGCTTATTGGTTTAGCGATCCCATCTGTTGCGCCCTGGTGGCTCACAATGACTGCAGTAATATTTGCCATCATATTTGCCAAACATATCTACGGCGGTTTGGGTTACAACCCGTTTAATCCAGCCATGGCGGGTTATGTGCTGGTATTGATTTCATTTCCAGTACAAATGACAGCCTGGTTACCTGTCTCTGCACTATTAACTGAGTCTTTAGGGTTTATCGATAGCGTATGGCTGATCTTCACCGAGCAGACAAGCAATGGACTCACAGTTAATTTACTTCGTACAGGAGTAGACGGTTTCACCCTTGCCACTCCATTAGATACCTTAAAAACTGATCTGAATAATGGTTTAATGGTAAGTGAGATTTTAAATAAAAATATTTTCGGAAGTTTTGCTGGTAAAGGTTGGGAGTACGTTAACCTAGCATACCTGATCGGAGGGTTATTCCTGCTTTACAAAAAAATTATTAGTTGGCAGATCCCATTCAGTATGTTGATAACACTTTTTGTATTTTCTTTTTTCTTTTCAGTTTTCACACCCGAGCAATACCCTGGGCCTATGTTGCACCTATTATCCGGTGCCACCATGATGGGTGCCTTTTTTATCGCCACCGATCCAGTCTCAGCCAGCACCACTCCCAAGGGTCGAATTGTCTATGGTATTGGTATTGGTATATTGGTTTACGTTATCAGAACCTTTGGCGGTTATCCCGAAGCCTTAGCATTTGCGGTGTTGCTCATGAATTTATCCGCTCCAACTATCGATCATTTCACTCAACCTGAAGTCTATGGACATGGCTCTTCACAAGAAAAGGAAAGAACTAATAACAGGGGGAATATATGAATTTAAAATCCTCTCATACTCTCTCTCCCATGAGAAGGTCTATTGTTAGAAACGCATTTATTTTGGCGGTTTTTTCTCTAGTCTCTACCGCCCTGGTGGTATTCACTGACAAACTCACCCGAGAAAAGATTAAAACGGAAAAAAACATCGCGCTTAATAAAATTCTGCATCAGATTGTTCCTGAAACAAGCCATGATAATATCCTTAATCAAGATTGTATCTCAGTATTTGCCCCTGACTTACTAGGTACAAAAAAAACTGTAAAAATATTTAGGGCAAGGCAAAAAAGTCAACCCGTTGCGCTACTGCTACTACCTATTGCACCTGATGGTTATAATGGTAACATTGAATTAGTAGTGGGTATTAATCATAAAAAAACTATCACTGGTGTTAGAGTATTGAGTCATATTGAAACTCCAGGTCTTGGTGATAAAGTTGAATATCGTAAGAGCAAATGGGTAGATGGGTTTCTTAACCGCTCTTTGATTGATCCCTTACCTGATAAATGGGCAGTAAAAAAAGATGGTGGAATTTTTGATGCGATGACTGGTGCCACCATTACACCCAGAGCTGTGGTCAAAGCAGTGGTTAACACATTAAAATATGTCAGTGAACACGAACAGGAACTTTATCAAAAACCTTCTGAATGCGTGGGAGTCTCATCATGAATACAGAGGCCAAAGCAATTTCTAACTCGGAGCCTTCTAACTCTAAGCCTTCTAACTCTAAGCCGACTAACTATGCCAAAATTGCCAAAGATGGCCTTTGGACAAACAACCCGGCATTAGTTCAGGTATTAGGACTTTGTCCTGCCCTGGCAGTAACCTCCACTCTAATCAACGGATTGGTTATGGGAATTGCAACAGCCATGGTATTGGTTGGTACTAATGTCACAGTAGCATTGATAAGAAACCTGATCCCACGAGAAATACGCATCCCGATTTTTGTCATTTTAATTGCTTCTTTCGTTACCAATGTACAATTATTTATGCATGCTTTTGTCTACGACCTATACAATATATTAGGTATTTTTATCCCTCTCATTGTCACTAATTGTATTATCATTGGCCGCGCCGAAGCATTCGCCTCAAGAAATACTGTTCCAGCCTCCCTGGCTGATGGCATCATGCAAGGCACAGGTTTTTCTGTAGTATTGGTGTTACTAGGTTCCATCAGAGAAATTATTGGGCAGGGTACATTGTTTTCCGGTGCTGATTTATTATTAGGAGACTGGGCAAAAAGCCTCACAATAACCCTGTTTAATACGGAAAATAATTTTCTATTTGCCTTGCTACCACCTGGAGCTTTTTTGGCACTGGGATTGTTAATTGCTCTGAAAAACCTGATTGAGCAAAAAGCTGCGGCCTCGAAAAAGGTTAGTGCTCCACAACTTAGCGGACTGGTTGCTGACTCTTAAATCCGTCTTTGTTCTGTACTTTAAACTCAATCATTCGAGCAAACAAAAAAGGGTAATGCCAACCGACATTACCCTTAAATTCTATCTTAAATCATATAAAAAATTTAACTTTCGAAAAATCTCCGTCTTTTTCTTGCCAATAGAAATAGTCCCAAAATAAAGCCATAACCAAAACTACCACCACCTCCACTGGAACTCACTGGAGGAGGCGGTGCAGGTAAAGCAGTTACGGTAATACTAAAACTCTGCTCTACCGTTTGCAGTTCATCTGTTGTATTGATAACAATATTATGAGTACCCACATCAGCTGAAGCAGGCGTACCTGATAACAACCCTGTACCTGCATCAAAGGATAACCAATCTGGAAGCGTTATTGCATTGACTGAGTTAACACCATCATCTGTTATTGTCACTTGGTATTGATAGGCTGACCCTTCTTGAATACTAGCTAGAGGTGTTGAGGTGAAAACTGGAGCCATGTTTTCAGTGACTGTTAGGCTGAAGCTTTGCTCAACTGTTTGCAATTCATCTGTCGATGTAATGACAATGCTATGACTGCCAGCATCACCCAAACCTGGAGTACCTGATAACAACCCTGTTCCTGCATCAAAGGATAACCAATCTGGAAGCGTTGTTGCACTGATTGAGTTAACACCATCATCAGTTACTGTCACTTGATATTGATAAGCTGAACCCTCTTGAATACTCACCAGAGGTGTTGAGGTGAAAACTGGTGCCATGTTTTCAGTGACTGTTATGGTGAATGACTCTTGTGTTGACTGGAAACTGTCACTGGCTTGCAATACCACCTGATGTTCACCCATATCCGCTTCACTAGGTGTTCCTGATATGGTTCCAGTTTCAGAATCAAAATTTAGCCATTGTGGGAGTTCTGTTGCGGTTAAGGTTAGAGTACCGCCGTTGATTTCTATTTCTGGGGCGAAAGAGAAGTTTACACCTGCTAGTGTTTCTGCTGTTAGAGTGGATAAAAATTTAGGTGGGGTTATATTTTGCCAGATGCGGTTGGCTCGAAAGCTACCAACAAAAGCATCTATATCACCATCCCCATCAATATCACCTAATGAGACTGAAGCACTATAACCATCACCAAGTCTCATGCCTGAATCAGTAAACTGGCCACTACCACTATTGAGCCATACTCGATTAGAATTATTAATATTTCCTACAAATGCATCTAAATCTCCATCACCATCAACATCACCCAAAGCTACAGACAGACTTCGGTCTGAGCCCAATATCTGTCCAGAATCCTCAAACTTCCCATTACCATCATTAAGCCATAAAAGGTTGCCTACATGATTACTTACAAATGCATCTAGATCGCCATCACCATCCACATCACCTAAAACCAATGATATAGCATCTTCACCTAATGTATTCACAGACTCACTAAACTGGCCAAAGCCATCATTCAACAAAATGTGGTTAATATTAAAGTTATTAATCTCAATGGCATCCAAATCTCCATCTCCATCTACATCACCAAATGCCACTATAAGTGCATCATTAAAATTAAAGGTCTGACTTGATTCGCTAAATTGAGCATTACCAGCGTTAAGCCATAGGCGATTAGGCCCACCACGATTTCCCACAAAGGCATCCAAATCTCCATCACTATCCACATCTCCTAAAATTATAGATTCACTCCTATTTACTCCTAGTCTTTGGCCCGAATCACTAAATTTGCCGCTGCCATTATTGATCCAAATACGGTTTGAATTATTCTCAAACCCTGTATTTGCCACAAAGGCATCCAAATCTCCATCTCCATCCAAATCACCTAAATCTACCCTAAAGCTAAGGCTATTTCCTAAAGATTGCCCTGAATCAACATACTGACCATTACCTTCATTTAACCAAACTCGGTTCGGTTCCCCCAAATCAAAATCTGAATTGGCAACAAAGGCGTCCAAATCTCCATCTCCATCCACATCTCCTAGAACAACTGATCGACTACTACTTGCTCCAAGTGCCTGGCCTGAGTCCTTATACAGGCCATTTCCTTCATTACTCCAAATAAGATTGGGTTTCTCATTACCCACAAAAGCATCTAAGTCTCCATCACCGTCCAAATCACCTAAAGCTACTGACATGGTCCAACTTGCCCCCAAAGCCTGACCCGAATCAACAAACAACCCATCGCCATCATTCAGCCAGATATGGTTGGCTTCTTGCCTATCTATATTAGTACCATTACCAACAAAAGCGTCGATATCTCCATCCTCATCTATATCGGCTAAAAATACAGAATTACTATTACTAGAACCTAAAGTTTGACCAGAATCACTAAATTGACCACTACCATCATTAAACCATACAAGATTATCTCTTATGTCCCCAGCATTACCCAAAAAAGCATCCAAATCTCCATCACCATCTATATCTCCCAAAGCAACAAATGATCTCGAACTTGGGGATATTAATGGAAGAGTCATCCCCGAATCGCTAAACTGACCGTTACCATTATTTAACCAGATTCGGCTGGCCGCACCTCCAGAATTAATTACAAAGGCATCCAAATCACCATCGCCATCGATATCTCCCAGCTTTAGCGAACGGGTTCTGCCTGAGCCCAAACTCTGTCCTGAATCACTAAACTGGCCAAAACCATCATTAATAAAGACAAGATTAGGATTTCGCTCCTCAACACCCACAAAAGCATCTAAATCTCCATCACCATCTAAATCACCTAATTCAATCCATTTGGCTCTATTTGTCCTACCTGTAATAAACATCTGACCAGAATCACTAAATTGACCACTGCCATCATTTAGCCAAATACGTAAATCTGCCCCAAGTTCATTAACTACAAAAGCATCAAGATCTCCATCTCCATCAATGTCCCCCAAAGCCACAGAAATACTATCATTTTGCCCTAGTTTCTGCCCAGAATCCCTAAAAAGACCACTGCCATCATTAAACCAAACACGGCTATCTCCTGAATTAAATCTACCGTTGCCCACAAAAGCATCTAAATCACCATCTCCGTCCAAATCTCCCAACTTAATATTTTGGCTAAATCTTGAATCAGCCTCAATCTCTACCGGAATAAAAACCTGCGCACTGGCAATATTCGTCCAACACAGCGCCAAAACTCCATATAAAAAGAACCCTAAAAGCTCTATTTTTTTTGATTTCCCCATTATTTGTTTCCTATGTATTTTAATTTGATTACTTTTCGTTCTAAACCTATACGGTTACAACCATTCCACTTCAGATAACAATACATCAACCATTATCCATTATCCATTATCCATAATTGAATAGTAGAGATTCGTCTATTTCAGACAAATATTGGTAATATTCAGACAAATTTAATTTTTTAGTAAAAATCCACCTTATTTAAAGGTGATACAGCATCTACTCAATATCTTGGCAAACGAGGTCGGCTTTTAATTCTGTTGAGTAATATTGATGATTTTTGATGGATTTTACAACTTAGAAGCCATAAAGGTATAACTTCTTAAATCATTAAGAATGGGCTATTTTCATACCCTGGCTTTAATGACTTTTATCTTATTAAAAATTAGTTGGACATATTATAACCTAAAGCATAACAATTCAGAGAAACAATCAAACTACACTTTCACTCATTTTTTCATAAGTCATTTGTTTTTCCATAAGTCGGTGATATAGGCCACTTTGCTCTTGAATTAACTGGTCATGGGTTCCATCTTGCACAATTTCACCATTTTCCAGAACAATTAATCGTTCAGCTTTTGCGATGGTTGAATAGCGGTGGGCAATCATAATGGTTGTTCGTCCTTGCATCAGGTTTTTAAGTGCTGTTTGAACCTGGTGTTCACTTTCAGAATCAAGTGCACTGGTAGCCTCATCCAGGATCAGTATCTTTGGATCTCGAAGTATCGCTCGCGCTATAGCAATGCGCTGTTTTTGCCCGCCTGAGAGCTGAACACCACGCTCACCAACTTTGGTGTTATATCCCTCAGGGAAACCGCGAATAAAATCATCAGCATTAGCTTGTTTTGCAGCGTTAATGATATCTTCTTCTTTGAAATTAAGATCAGATGCAGCATATTGAATATTCTCAAATATAGTTCCTGAAAAGAGCGCTGGTTCTTGCTCAACAATTGCAATACTTTTTCGAATATCAGCCAATCTCAAATTCTGTGCTTGCACTCCATCAAATTTTAAACCACCATTAATTGGATGGTAAAATCCAAGAAGCAAGTTGGCAATAGTTGATTTACCTGCTCCTGAGGCTCCCACAAGAGCAACTTTTTCTCCCGCAGCGATCTTTAGGTTAATCGATTTTAATGCTGTTTTTTCTAAACGGGTTGGATATGCAAAGCTAACCTTATCAAACTCAATTTCACCTTTAAGTGAAAAGCTGTCGGGACTTGATCTAGTCAAATCTCTGGGGATCCGATTAATAAGTTCAAAAACTCGTTCAGTCGCTCCGACTGATCTCATCCATTCGCCCCAAAACGAACTCAGCGCCCCGGAAGAAGTGGCCACCATTCCAGTATAAAGAATAAAACTGGTTAACTCGCCAATACTCAAAGATTGATTTGCTATTAGCTTGCCTCCAAACCAAAGTGCTATGAGTAAAGCGAATGCCTGGATAAAACTACTTAGTCCTTGAAAACTTGCAAATATACGAGAACAGGCGATGGAGAAGTTCAGAGCATTAGCAGTCGCTTGATTATATTTTTCTTGTGCTTTTTTTTCTTGAGTAAAAGCATGAACCAAACGGATATTGCTGAATGTTTCCTGTGCAACATGCCCGCATTGAGCCAGGTTTTCCTGTAACGCTTTGGATCTAGAGACCATTTTCCCTCCGAACCAGCGTGCAGAAAGGATAGTAAGAGGTACAATAACCAGCATCAACAGGCTTAATTCTAACGACAGCATAAGTAGCATTGTCATGCCGCCAATTACTATAAAAAAAGAACGTAGGGCAATTGCCATTCCCATAGTTAACGTGTCTTGCAATACTTCCACATCAGAAGCTAATCTGCTGGTCAATTCACCAACGTTACGTTTATCAAAAAAACCAATTTCCTGTCGGATAATCGCCCCGTAAAGTTTCCTTCGGATCTCTGTCACGATCATGGAGCCTGTTGAATCGAACAAATAAAAACGTAACCCGGTGGCAACAGCCTGAAAAAGAAACACCACAACCATGACAAATACCATCCATGTAAGCCAGCCACCTTCTTTCTGGTTAACTGAATTATCAATAAAATATGCAATCGCCTTAGGATAAATAAGTTGTATGGCAACGGTAACAATCATAACCAGAAAACCGGCAATCAGACGCCAGATAAAAGGTTTGATCAGAGAAAGCCGTTGATAGTGTATATTGCTTTTTTTATTATTCATATTTATAGAAAAAATACTCATAGTTCAATTTCTTGAACATTTTCTTGAACAACCTCTTGAACAATTTCTTGAGAAACTTCCTGCTCTGTCTCATGCATTTGTTCTAAAAAACTTAACCAATTTTCATCACCAATGATGCCACTTGCTTGCAAGATTTTATTTCCATCAATGAAAAGATAAGAGGGTGAAGCATCAAGTGGATTGAGCAATTTGCGTGTTTCCGCGTCCATCATAAAAGCACTGTCTAACAATCCAGACGCTTTCAAAAAATTTTTGTTTTGTCTCTTAGATCCCAAACCAATGACCCACATCAGAACATCAGACTTCTTCAGAGCGGGTTGTAGTTGCTTTAGTTCTGGTAATTTTCCGCGACAATCTTTGCAGCCTGGAGCCAGAAATACCAATACCAATGGTTGTTCAATTTTAACAGTTGCTGAGATAGAATTGTGATCTAATAAATTAAATGCCTCAAAGTCTGGAACCATCTCTCCCAACGGCAAACCAGATGATTGACCTGAGCCAATAGGTAGCTCAAGGACAATGGTGGTAAGTCGAAAAGTTAAAAGTAAATTCAACCCAACAGCAAATGTTAAAAATATTAGCAGGATTAAAAGTAAAGAGTTATCCATTGTCAATCACCTTATTTATTCCCATAACTCAGTAAAAAACCTATATAGCGTAAATTGATAGTGATCTGGAATAAAATAAGAGACAAACCCGCCAATAAAAAATACGATGTTATATCTAAGCTCTGATCATTTTGTTGGTAAAACGAATAGTAAGCGCAGGCAGTAATTAAAAGGGCATTTCGTAGTAGATCAAAGGCTGTAATTTTACTATCTTTCTGGCCAAAACAATTACAGCTTATTATCTTATCTTGCACCAATACCACAGCAATGATCAGAGTAAATATTATGAATAAAAGCATTGCGACAAACATAGCAATATTTGCTAAAAACCCATCAAGTAAAATTAAAATTGCGAGCAACCATTCAACACTAATAATGATAACTGCAAAAGTCCCACTCCATCTTTGTGCTACCTTAAAAGACTCCACAAGATTTTGCTTGAACTGATCAAAGGTATTACTTTTCCCCAAAGCTGCCATCAGTAAAGTGAAGAAGATGAAAAAGCGGGAAAGTTCTGAAATATATACAATTGAACTCATGCTTTTAATTCCACAGTTTTCCATTGTGGTGATGCCGCACTTCGTTTTCGTTCTCTTAGATTAACTCTATCTCTTGTTGCAATAAGTACATCATTCCAACTATCGTCCGCTGATTGACGTAATGCACCGCCAACGATACCTCTCAGCTCGCATGAGATCCGCCACGCTTGTTCTTCTACCGATGGTTCACGAGTTATTTTCAGACCCAGTTGTAACATATCATCCCTTGTGAGGGCATAACTATGTGAGTGATAACCAGATACCAGTTGATCGACAATTTTCAAACGGATTTCAGCTGTTTTTTCAGGTAATTGAAAGGCCAACAACTCTTTGCCAATAGCTTGCAACTCCAGGGTGGAACGATAGAAAGATGTCAGTGTTGCAGGAAAAATACTACTACAAAGTAACGATAGTGATTGCGCTTGTGCTTCCTGCTCTTCCAGACCAAACCAGTCTTTACTCATCTCACCAAACAATCGGATATCTTCAGCAGATAGTGCCATAGGAGAACCATCGGTAGAAGGATCAGAAGATTGCAAATGAGGATCTATTGGTGAAAAAATAGCCATGGAACCAGCGATAATTTCATGAGCAGATAGTACCAAAATCGTACTTGATGATTCACAATAATGAGGAACAATAAAGCTAAGGTGATCAGTAAATTCATGTAAAAGCAGTGCTATCCTCCTTGCCGCATTTACAATACCTCCACGGCAATAAAGCACTACGTCCAAACGTTTCACATGCCCCATTTCCAGTAATGTTTCGTATAAATCAGGCAGCAGCTCGATTTCCAGGTTAGAGGCAGCGAAAACGATTACCCGACTATTCCGTTTTTCCTCTAAATCTCTTATTTGTGAGAGTTCAATAAATGAATTGGCTTCTAGCATTGAGCACCTTTGATTAAGCATTCAGCCATAGCATCCATCATCTTCAACTCTGGAACGAGCTGTTCAACAAACAAGAATTGGCCAACAGGGTTATTTTCAAGAAAAACATAGTCATCGTTTGGAGTCACAATTACATCCATTGCACCATAATTTAGCCCATAACTATGTACAAATTCGAGACAACGCTGCTCAATTTCTGCTGGCAGCTTTATGGTTTCATAAGGAATTTCTACCGCAAAATTTCTAAAATCTATTTTTGTTCGCTCATCATTTTGAGATTGGATTTTGGCTGCAAAAACTTTATCTCCTATTATGGTGATCCGAAGTTCGTATTCTTTGGGAATATATTCCTGAAAATAACAAGGCAATTCGCGAACTGCATCCAAACTGTCCATATGTTCATCAGTAATAAGAGTTGTGGCTAATCCCGCAGCAACACAATCGTCTTCATCTACCTTGTCCGCAGCCAAAAATGACGAAGACATAGATTTAAAAATCATATCACCATTTATATTTTGCTTAAAATTCTTAACCTGTTCTGGTTGATTTGAAATAATTGAAGCAGGTATTTGGAACCCCAGTTTTGCTGCACGCTTTAATTGTTCACCTTTCCAGAGTGATCCGCGGATAGCGAGTGGATGACTTACCCAATGACAATCTAATGAATAAAGGAAACTGAATAAGGCATGCTCCGCTTCTTGTTCGGCATAGGCTCTTTCCTGAGGAATGAGGTCATCACTTATAAATCTAAAATCTGCAGACTTACGAAGCCATATACTACCAATGTCTGAGATAGCTAATTCATCGAGAGAGGGCAGATGCTTAATCTCACCAGTCAATATCCCTCGACAAAAGCTTTGCCTCAGTTCAAAATCCCTTGGGAAGTCGTCGAGGTTGATCCTGAAAGGTTTGCAACCTTTGGCGATCAGTATTGGAATGATAAGATCTGCATGAAGATCAGCACGATTGGAAATGATCAAAATCCTTTTGGCCATTTATAAAAACACCTTAAAAAATGAAATGATAAAAACCTCGCAATAGCTAAAGATCCAAGTTCAATAATAGCTAATTTATTGTAAAACACCTGGACTCCTATCACAGCAGTCCCTTATTAATTTTCTATTTAGCTTTCTTGATATTGCTATACCCTTAATTTATTTTCAATCCATTTTAACACATGAAATTTTACTTTTTATTTATACCCGTTACACCTGTAAATGCGGGATTTCAGAGCTTCAGTTATGTATTAACAGCAAAATCCCAGAAAGTTCTGGAATTTTGCTTTTAGTCAACGATTAAGGTCGACCATTAGCACCAAACACCACCATCTTGAGTTGAGTTATAGTTGCATTTGTAGTCAAACTGATAAAAAGTACAACCAGCTACAGCTACGCCATCCCGAGCTTTCCATTGAGCAGGCTTAACTTCGGTCTTTTCTTGTTTTTTGTCAGCTAACTTGAAGGCAAAAAGTTTTTGATTATTTTTCATAAAAACGTCTCCATTTATATTAATGAATATTGTATTGCTTCGAACATAACGGTAAACAATACTTGATTAACTGTCCTACCTACTACCCTCAATTGAGAAGCAAAACAGTTAACAAAATATTATTTTGGACTACCCCAACTTCGTTCCCCCAGTATACTAAATCCGAACACCATACTTTAGGAGTTAAAAAAGTGAGAAATAACCTAAACCTTACTTAGTATTTTTTGCCATGATAAAACTAGATTCAAGCAATTAGAATTTTGATTAATCAAAATTAAGCCGACAACATTAAAAAACATTTTTAATACTGGCTTGTCTGAGATGATTTGTATTTCCATACTGGTAATTTTGTAAACAGTCTAAAATCGTGCCCAAAATATGCTAGTAAGAAAAACAATACTACCTTCTCCATAAACAATAACATTCCTTTAACAACGTGGAAAAACTAAATTATTGTCCTTGATTTGCACTAAAACCTAGCATCAAATTTATTACTAGTCAACATAGTTAGTGATATGATTTATAAGTGCAAATATAAGGATTTGTGGTAAATCATACGAATTTCATCGAATCGCATCGATATCCATTGAATTAGGTAAGCTTCGTATATTCTTCTTTTTCGAAATTACGATTTTTTATAAAGGATTGGATGTTGCAGTGCAATAAATTCTTCTAAGAGAGTATGTGGATGGGATATTGAAAAAACGCCAACTGAGCTGACCAGCTTAGCTACACCATAGCTCAATAATCTATCGAGATAATGACTGTCTTTTAATCCTTATTCTGAAAATAGATGAGATCCGATGGATGTTATTCCATCTATTCAAGTTAATCGTTATGTCCTTTTATACCCATACAATGTTTTCGTTAAACCAATAAAAGGTAAAGTGGATCATAAACGCTGGACATGGCATCATGGAGCAGGTACTAGTACGAATTATCCCTTTGGGCGGTGCTAATAAAATTCCTGGCCAATTTATTAAGTTAAGTACACACACAATTTTTCTTCCACTAATATAGCCTCTTAAAATTATTTATCCATGAACAAACAAAAAAGACAACTAATTTTCGAACGATTGAGAGCATACAACCCGAATCCTACCACTGAATTAAATTTCGCTAGCCCTTTTGAATTACTCATTGCGGTAATGCTTTCTGCTCAGGCAACCGATGTCAGTGTAAATAAAGCCACAGATCTACTCTACCCTATTGCTAATACCCCGGAATCTATTCGAGATCTTGGCGTTGAGAAATTAAAGAGTTACATCAAAACCATTGGATTATTTAATACCAAGGCTGTAAATGTCATTAAAACCTGCAACTTGCTTATTGAACAACATGAGGGTGAAGTACCTCAGCAAAGAGAGCAATTAGAAGCCTTACCTGGTGTAGGAAGAAAAACGGCTAATGTCGTTTTAAATACCGCTTTTGGTCAGCCTACCATGGCTGTAGATACCCATATTTTCAGAATTTCTAACCGCATTGCACTGGCCAAAGGTAAAGATGTTAGAGCGGTTGAAGATAAATTAGTGAAAGTCATTCCCAGAGAATTTATGAAAGATGCTCATCATTGGTTGATCCTTCATGGCCGTTACACCTGCGTCGCCAGAAAACCCCGATGTGGCAGTTGCGTGATTGAAGATCTTTGTGAGTACAATCAAAAAACTGAATAGGCAAGTTATCAGGCAGTTAAGAAGTAAGTACTTTGCAGAAACAATATAAAATAATTACTTCTGTCATATTTTAATTCCTGAAATAAATTCATCAGCAATCAAATATTAACGGCATTAAAGCAAAAAATTGTAAATGTAATCGCTATTCGTCTAAAATAACATCATCTACACTCTTGTTGTTGAGCTGTTATCAGATAAAGCCTTCAGGCATACCCAGCAATACTGCATCCAAAGTGATAAAGCAATTCCATATATTGTATGCTTGATGTAATCAAACCGAGTCCGCTTGTTAATCTAAACATCATCAATATCCCAATCATCATCACCTTCAACAACTTCTTCCAATTCATCTATAACCTCTGGCTTGGACTCTTTTACCGGAGTTGCCTTAGCAGATTTAGAGCTTTGAAAAAAAACATCGTTTTCTTGAACAAATTTCTTTCGAGTTTTTGTCCATGCTTTCTTGAAGGTATTCTTAATTTCTTTACATTCACTTTCATCAACATCACTTAATAAACGAGTAACTATCTCTTCCGAATACTTGATAATTTTATTTCTATCAGTGTTATATAGATAGATTTGGCCTTTTGGCGCTTCTGGTAAGCT
>JBFFIY010000083.1:0-20506 GCA_041556195.1 Enterobacterales bacterium | reverse complement strand
CATTCTTAGTGATCACCAGACCTGAAGAACTTTGCACATCTTCAATGGTGCTGGCATTGCTAATACCAGGCGTATCGCCCACAGCATTCACAGTGATGGTAGCCGTAACACTGCCCGCAGAAAGTCCTCCACCCACACCATCGGTGGCTGACTGAACATTAAATGAACCATTGCTACTACTGTTCGCTGTAGGGGTGAATTTCAACCCGGCATTGGCCTGGGCAAAGGTAATAAACTCATTATTGGCAATCGGGGTAGTACCATCATTCTGGAACAAACTACCACCGCTGATCCCGCTGATTTTAAAATGTGTCACTTCAACACCATCGCCAGCGTTACGTGACACCACTAGTCCCGAAGAACTTTGCACATCTTCATTGGTAGTGGCATTAGTGACACTGGGTGTGTCACCAATAGGTGTAATATTTACTGTAATATTACTAATTGCAGAATCAACGGTGCCATCGTTGGCTTTTACGGCAATGTTGCGGGATGTTGTATCATTGGCAGCCGTGGTGTATTTGATGTTAGTGATGGTATCAAGAAAAGTATTTATATTAGCCGCCGTGCCTGCTAATGTCATCGCTGCCGTACCAGAACTTGTAACCGTGACACCACCAAATGTTCCGTTACCAGTCGCAGCGGCTATTGTGCCAGCACTAGCAGTCAAAGTGACGGTTAATGGATCAGCATCAGTATCAGCAAAGGTAACTGCAGAAAGGTTTATATCGGTTTGAACATCTTCGGTGACTGTTACGCTTAGAGGGGTTCCTGAAACTGTTGGGGCTGCGTTGCCACTGTGACCTCCCCCCCCAGCACAAGAGGCATGTTGCGCCTGACAGGCCGCCAGTGTAGTAACAGAGACAGTTACGGTAGCCGCAGCATTTTGAAGACCACAATTCAAGCTCCCTAGAAAACTGGAATAAAACCAGGAATTATGACTTGCAGCCGCACAAACCTCAGTACCGGTATTAGTAAAAGTCCAAAGATGCGCAAAAGTTTTCCTGCCCAGGATATTACCTGAAAGTTCTGCTTTTACCGCTTTATTTGAGGACAATAGATTATTAGCTTTCAAAAATGCCAATGCACTATCTTCAACTTTAAGTTTTATTGGTTTAATTTTCTTAATTTTACCATGGGAAAAAGCGGCAAAGGCTGAACGTTTTTTATCAACTTTTTCTTGATTGGCATTATCAACATTTATTTTTTGATTATTTGCATCATCGTCCACAAATACAACAGAATAAGGCACTGACCTCCGGCCACTTACCGAAGCACTTTGATTACGAGAAGATGCAACGGCTCCTCCTCCCATCATAGCTAATAAGGGCAATGCTGCTTTAACAACTTTACCCAAACGATTTTGGCTAAATGATTTTTTATTCGCGTTCATTGCTTAATGCTCCATTTACTTCCAATAATTTGCAATCTGACATTAATTTCAAATCAAAAAATACGTGTTTACATTAGTCTAATAATCGTAATCTATTTGCTGTAATTCAGGATGACAAAAATGATTTCTCATCCTGGGATGGTTCGGTTCTATCAGTTCAGGAAAACTACAATCGGGGATCACTGCAATATCATAAATTTGGTCCACATTACCAGTAAATTTGATATGACCTATTTCTGTATTATCATCAAGGTTAAATAACCAGATCCCGGAATAAGTTTTTTTATGTTTTTGTGCCAATGGCGCAGGTCTGGTCACATCAGCTTCTCTCACCTTGGAAAGACCAACAAACATGATTGGCCCATAAAAATCTACGCCTCGGGTAAAACCTGGAACTTCAGCAATGGTTTCGGTCTGTTTGGTCTGGGGATGATAACGACATACCAGGCCATAGCCAGAGTTACAAAAATAAACGCTGTCTTTATACCACCTTGGAGAATGGGGCATGGCAAGACCATCAACTAAAATCCGGTTGGTGGCTACATCCATTAAAGTACCATCAAACTTATCCCCCTTACGCCACATACCCACCTGATCAAACTTGGAGAAAGTTGTAACATAGGCTGGCTTGCCATCCTTTAATGTCATACCGTTAAGATGACAACGATCTTCGGCAACTAACTCAGAGATAAAATGCGGTTTCCAACGCGGAACAAAGCTATAATCCGGCTCTAAAGTACACAAGCAGGAAAAACTGGAATTAACCGCCCACAAGCCTTCATCCCCCCAATCAATGTCGTGAATATTAATCATACCTGAATAATGAGCTGAACGGGTAATAAAACAAGCATCAACTCGCTGATCAACAGGTGCATAAAGTTTTTCTTGATATTCTTTTTGTTTTTGTAGGGCTTGTTCTCGTTTTTCTAATTGTTCTGGTGTGAGTTCGAACTGTTCATTTGGTGCTTCAATTTTTTCTGCATCAACTTCATTGTCTGTAGAATCAGCTTTTTCATCTATTTCTTTAGGTTTTATTCTAGGTGCAGTTACATCATTTTCAATCTTTGTGAGTGGCTGCTTAATCATCTCTAACAATCCGTCTTCTCGCTGAAAATTAATAATTTCGGTAAATGTACCTAAAGTTAATCCATTCTCAGTTGCTGCCAGTCCCATGGGACGGTGAAAGCTCTTGAAATTGATATCCAGAGCTTCACCATCACTACGCACCAACATCAATCGGCCAGCCTGATAGGAGGTAAAAGCCAGGGAAATATTGAGTTTTTTTAAAATTGCAGGAATATTGTCGGTATATTCGCAGTCAAAATCTAACTCATCATAAGGTGATTTGAGATCGGTTGATTTGTCTTTTTCAGAGGCTTTTTGCTGTTCAGAAGTTGGCTTTGTTTCAGGCAAAACAATCCCTTTTCAATTGTTAATTTATTATAATTGCTTATAATTATAGACAATATAAATATCTGTGTCAGCTTTAATAAGAAGTATTAGTTTTAATGGTTTTTTTGATTGTTTGTCTGTATTTTTTCTAATTTGGCCACCAATTCATCTAACGTCAATTCTGGTTTTTGAGACAATACTAATGCGGATAGACCTGATACAATTGATGCCGCTAAAGAGGTTGCTGAAAAATTACCATACTTTCCTGATGCCAACGTAGTTTGCGCTCTGCCACCATAGCTCTCAATATCGACAGTGTCACCATAATTACTGCTTTTTAAGCGCTCATACTTATCATTATGGGCACCTACGACAATCGCACTTTCTATTGAAGATTCGATACTATTGGCTACTATTTTTTCTCCCTCATTACCCGCCGCAAATACCACGGCAATCCCTTTACCTTCACGACCATGTAGTGCCAATTCATCGACAATCTCTTGTATCGGTTGTAATAACCAATGCGAATGCCAACTACAATTGATGATATCAGCACCAGCCGACTTAGCCAGCTGAAAACTAAGCAATGTATTGGATGTCCAGGTATTGGGTTGTCTAATGGTAATAATATCAGCCTCTGGTGCTATACCATCAATACCCTTTTTATTATGTGCCGCAAAAATAATGCCTGCCACCTTGGAACCATGACTATCTCTATGATGATGTGGTTTTGAACCCAGTTCCCCAATATCAACATCATAAGAAAAAATCGGATCCAGATGTTTTAAATCTTCGTGCTTTAAATTAAATCCATCATCAATAATCGCCAGCTTCACCCCTTTACCTTTAGTTGTTTTCCAGAATTTTTCAAGATTTAGCATAGCGACATAAGGAGAGGGATTTTTTTCTATTAATTGGTCATGGGCTTTTCTTCTTTGTTCTCGATTGGCTTTACGTTCGACTTTTTTTGCTTCTCTGAGTTTTTTTTGCTCAGTTGTCAGCTTAGGTTTGTTTTTTAATTGCAAGAATGATTTAGCTTTTGAATGGTGATCTAACTGCAACAAATCAGGTTGCACCCATTCAATATCTTTCATGTTTTGAAAATCTTTCAATACAACTGAAAGTTTGTTCATATTTTTTATTTCTAGTAAAAAATAATCACTTTTAAAGCCTTCAAATAGCAACACTACTTTGATTACTTGTTTATGGCGATTTGATAGTTGTTTTTTTGAAATGCTTTTTCCTGTTTTAACAATTATTCGATTCGACAAAATGACTCTCTCATTTGTTTTTTGAACCTGATAATAATTATGTTGTTTTAGCAATACTATTGGCATTAAAAAATTGATAAACATGAACGATTCTGAATTATTAAGTTCCGTTAAACTATTTGATGCTGATGTAATGAAGGGGGTTAGAACTAGCCCGAGAAAAAACACCCATACTTTAAAGTTTTGATTTACCATTAAAAAACGCCTCAAAGTATGATTATCTTACTTTTTAATGCCATAAGCATTATTGTATACCTTTACCTATACTTTTTTGTATCAACATCAATCGGCCAGCAGTGAGTGAGGTTGATGGAACACCGCTGATTTAAATTTTTTATTGCCTATTATACTAACTAAGTTGCAACTGTGTTTTCACTTGTTTTTTCAGCAATTGATTTTTCAGTTTGTTGCTTTGGAAAAATCTAGTTTTCATCAAGCGGTAAACACCTTTATCTTCAACCTCCTCAAAACCCAAATCTAAATACCATTTCATAGCCGGGTTGTTTTTTTCAACATGAATAGAGATCTCTAATTGTTTCTCTCTGGCTTCAGCAAACAAACGCTTCATTAACTCACCACCAATTTTTTTAGCACGAAACTCACTGAGTAATGCAATATCTACAATACGAATTTGTGTTTGCCAACGAGATACATATAAGCGCCCTACGGCCTGATCATCTAACATGATCAGCTCGAAGGATGCTTCTGGGTAATGTTGCTGATAATGTTTATGTTGTGCTTCAAATTGCATTTTCAAAAACTCAAGCTGTTGCTGTTCAGGCCAACCTGTTTGCGCCAGTTCGTCAACGCGAGTACTGGCATAGATCTTAAATAAAAAATCAAGATCTTGTTCTGTGATTTTTTGTAGATTTATATTATGCACATCAACTTCTTGAGGGATACAAACCCTGTAACGCGATAATAAAATTAAGCGTTAAAAAGGGTTGAATATTAGTATGCATCTGGCTTCCACCAGTATTTGAAACAACCTCACTCGCTAACTGAACAGCATTAGCAGTGCTTTGAGCATAAAGACCTCCGCTGGCAGTCTTAGATAATGCCTGGGTATTTCCTGGTGTACCGCCTCCATCTGCTGCGGGATCTGCAATATCGGCAGTACCGCTTAAAGAATGATTATGGCTTGGAATTTGTGCTTCCGATAAAGTAACTGTTTCTACTCCAACTTTCTGGCCTAAACGTCGAGCAGTCAATCCAGGGCCACGCCCGGGATGCATCGCTGAACGTCCCTGAAGATTAGGCAGCGCCGTAGTAGTGCGTCCATCACCACCATAGGTTGTACCGATTAACGAAAATAAGGCTGTGTTATTAGAGATTGGCAATAACTGACCATCACAAAACGCCCAGCCCCGTGGTGCAAAATTCCCTGCGAATATTCTAACTTCTGCAATAAATGGTTCTGACATAATTATTCCCTCCTAAGATCGTGATGGATAAATGCCAAACAGGGCAATGATATAGTTAAGACAAAGGGTTGGCTGCAAATTAGTATGCGAACGACTACCTCCAGTATTACCCAATGATGCTGAATTTAATGTTGCAGCGCCTGGCGACGTATTTTTCAAATACCTGAGGTTAGTTGTCGACTCCCCTAAAACTTTTCCCAGGGGAGCTTGCGTATCGGCATCTTGGGTCGAAGCATTAAAATCATGGCTATGGCTAGCCAACTGATTTGTGGTTAAGGTGACGTTTTCATCTCCGCCTTTTGATCCCAATCTCCGCAGCGAAAGTCCTAGACCAGTCCCCTGATGTAAGGGAATACGACCGCGCAAATCGGGTATACCAAAAGTAGTGCGGCCATCACCACCATAAATAGTACCCAGGAGTGAAAATAATGCGTCATTTTGCGAAACGGCTAATAATTGACCATCACAAAATGCCCAACCCCGCGGTGCAAAATTGCCCGCAAACATTCTAATTTCTCCGACGAATGGTTCTGACATAATATTTTATCCTTTTTAATTTCGCGATGGGAAAAGCCCTTGCAGGGCAATGCAATAACCGAGGGTTAAATAGGGCTGCATATTATTGTGCGACTGACCACCACCTGCATTACTGATAGTGCCACTGTGCAAAGCAGTCGCACTAGCCGCAGCCGGTTCGACATAGAGGTTTTTGTTCGAATCACCCAACATATTAGTTGACTCTATGGATGTTTGATTAGCACTATCAGAAGTCGCATGGGCAGTATGAGTATGTGCAGCTGTTTCAGCAATAGTTAAAGTTACCGTTTCCACCCCTCCCTTCTCACCCAGACGATACCCGTCACCCGCATGAATTGGGGTTCGGCTTCTCAAATCAGGCAATGCATATGAAGTACGTCCATCACCTCCATAGGTTGTACCTAGTAAAGAATAGAGAGACTGGTTTTGATTGATAGGCAAAATTTGCCCATCGCAAAACGCCCAACCTCGGGGAGCAAAATTGAATCCGACAATGCGGATTTCGGCTAAAAATGGTTCTGACATTATTTTTCTCTCCTGTAATAGTTATTGTTTTCCTAAATTACTAAATTGGTTTGGCTAATATCTGATGCACAATTCCCAGTAAATCTCGTTCGTTAAACAAACTTGAAAGTTAACTGTTCGATTGTCACTCTCCCATAGAACAGGCTCTTGCAATGAAGCAAAGTTTACTTTGGTGTCCCAAACCCTAAGATTTCAGTTCCTTTGAAATCTTTTGGATGTTAGTGAGAGTTGAGTTTATCCCAAACGATTGCAGAAACAATTTGAGTTTTCCCTTAAGAACAAAGCATATGTATCCATTTTCACGAAAAACTCATCTTTGCACTGACATTATTTCCCGTTAAATTGCACAATTTTACTTTGGTTCTGCTCGTTTACGTGTCACAACAGTTTCATATTCTGTTTCACTATTGGGAGACAGAAACAACTGTTTTTCGCCGAAGCTTTTATGTGTCAGTGTGTAATTTCCCTGAGAAATTGTAGAATCTTTTTGACCCTGATAAATCACTGAGAATGCCTCCCAATCATCACCATCCATACTTGCCGTATTGACTTCGGAAATTGTTAGTTCTGTCTGATTTCCCTGGTCATCCTTTAACTGTACTTTCTCACCAATTAATTGATTCAAATTTTTATAATTATAATTTTCCATTTATGCTCCGCATTTTTGTACAGTCCAATTAAGGACTTAAGTTTGATAAGAGTTAAGCCTTGATAATTTAATATAGACGCTGTTTTGTTATTTTACAAAAAAAAACTCAATTAATTTAAATAACCCACCGAATATAAACCTATCATTTAATCAGAAAATTAACTAACTCCAGATTGCCAGTTAAGATTGCTATTCCAAAGTCAGGATTTGCAATGTCTACGGCAGTAAAGATTGGCTACTCCGCCGTTGCAAATCACGTCCTGTCATTGGCCCGTCAGTATTGGCTAATCCACCAGAATTACTGTCGACAGAAATAAGTCTGCCATCATCCGTTCCGATCAAAATTGAATTATCGGGTAACAAAGCAGGTGATGTGTGAACCGGAGTTCCCAGGTTTAGTTCCCATAAAACGTTACCTGATGGACCCCGCGCATATAACATGCCATCAACCAAACCAAAATAGACGTTTCCAGTCGTTCCTATACCAGGATCTGGCATAACTTGTCCCACTGCCATTGTCTGTCATACAAGCCCGCCTGTGAAAGAAGCGAACGCATAAACTGAGCCACTGTGGGTCAAACCAGTTAGACCTACAGTGGTAGTTGTGTTCAAACTTCCCTGGAAGTTGGAAAAGAATTAACTGCTTTTCTAAATTATCATCACTTGTATTACATGGATGATTTTTAGTCAATGCTATATGAAATGTGTATTGAAAGCTCCTTTACCACTACAAAACATTAAATATTTTTGATGAAACTATAAAAAAGCTCTTTAGATTAACCAATATCAATATGTTATCCTTACTTTTATCTTTTAAAAAAGTCCTGAATACTCGATCTAGTTTAGCCTATGAGCCTTTTCCAGCAAGCATTACAAGCCCATCAGCAGGGAAATATTGAACGTGCCCAGCAGTTGTATCGTCAATGTTTAGTACAAAACCCTCATCATGCTGATGCACAACATTTATTGGGTGTCAGTTTTTTGCAGAGCGGCGATGCGAATGGTGCTATTGTCCAAATAAAATCTGCTATTGATATTTCTCCCAATAATGCAGATTTTTGGGTTAACCTTTCCCAGGCTCAAAAAATTGGAGAGCAGCCAAACGATGCCATCCACTCTTTAAATCATGCTTTGAGGTTAAATCCCAACTTGCCTCAGGCCTGGAATAATTTAGGTAATTTTCAACAACAACAAAATCAACATGAACAGGCCGTAACCAGCTATGCTAAAGCAATAGCTCTGGAACCCGCTTATGCAATGGCTTATTTTAATCAGTCTCTTTCTTTTGCTGAACTTGCACAGCTTAATAAAGCGATTGATTCCTGTAAAAATGCAGTGAGAAATGATTCCAGTGATGCTAAAGCCTGGGGACAACTCGCAGCTTTATTAGTTAGAGCTGGAGAGCTTATCGAGGCAAAAACGGTCTTGCAAAAAGCGTTAAGGCTCCATTCTCAAGATCCCGATTTAATTTGTTCACTCGCTTCGATTATTGAAGATGAAGGCGAACTTGATAAGGCTCTAGCTTTGTATCAACAAGCTTTGAAACTTGATAGAAAAAATGGTGTAGCATTAACTCAATGCCTTTATCTTCAACGTTCAATTTGTGATTGGAATGGACTAGATGTTAATTTTCAACGTTTTTTAAAAGGTTTAAAACAAAAATGGCCTTACCTGAGTCCCTTTAGTTTTCTGACTGAACCCAGCACCCCAAAACAGCAACTTGATGCAGCTAAACTCTGGTCTACCCAATGGGCTAGCTCTACCCAATGGGCCAGCTCTGAACAATGGGCTAACAATGATGCCTCAAATTCACCACAAAACAAAATGGCTAAAACCAGTTTACAAAAAGTCAAAAAAAATAAAATTATCGTAGGTTATGTCTCTGCAGACTTTTATCAGCACCCAACCACTTACCTTGCTGTCAATTTATTTGAATCTCATAACCGCAAAGATTTTAAAATTATTGCCTATTCCAATAGTCGGGATGATCAGAGTGAGATCCGTAAGCGTTTAGTGGCATCTTTTGATGAGTTTGTGGATATTCGCACCTTAAGTATTGAACAAATTTGTCAAAAGATAAAACAGGATGAGGTAGATATTCTGGTGGATTTAAAAGGGTATACACTTGAGGCTGCTACAAAAATATTTGCCAATCGTCCCGCCCCTATTCAAGTAAATTATTTGGGGTATCCTGGAACAATGGGGGATTTCATGGATTACATAATTGGTGATCCCTGGGTTACGCCCCTCGAAAACGCCGATGACTTTAGTGAAAAGATTGTTCAGCTAAAACAATGCTATCAAATCAATGATGCAAAGCGCCCTGTTCCCACCAGCAAGCACAGTCGTTTATCGTTAGGTTTACCCGAAAATAGTGTTGTATTTGGCTGTTTTAACAACAGTTGGAAAATTACACCAGAAAGTTTTAAACGATGGATGAGCATTTTACAGGCAGTGCCGGATTCGGTATTATGGCTGATGGACAGACATCCTAAAACCAGCTTTAAACAAAACATATTAGCTCAAGCCGAAAAATCTGGCATAGGCAGATCGCGAATTATCTTTGCCAAAAGAGCACCACAAGCAGAGTATTTAGCCTATTATTTACACATGGATTTACTGTTGGAAACTCTACCTTACAATGCTCACACTATGGCTAGTGATGCACTTTGGATGGGGTGTCCTATACTTAGTGTATCTGGTGACACCTTCTGCTCAAGAGTTGGAGCAAGCATTTTAAACAATGTAAATCTTCAACAAGAGTTATATTGTGATAATGTTGATCTGTTTGTAAAAAGAGCCATTGAACTTGGCAAGTCACCTGAAAAGTTACAAGAATTGAGGCATTATCTTGTTAAAAACAGGCATCAATTTAAACTATTTAACAGTCAACAAACAACCATAGAAATAGAACAAGCCTTTACACAAATGATGGAAACTTATCTATCAGGAGAAAAAACTGGAGATATTGTTATATAATCTTAAGATTGAACTTATGCAATTAATCTATACTACAAATTTGTAAGGAAATTGCCTATGACAAACAATAATAATAATAATAATAAAATTTTACAAAATTTAATTCTAAAAATTGTACTCCCATCTCTAATCCTGCTCTTATCAGGCCATTTCCTTACCATTTGGCTGATGAGCATTAGTGCTCAAACCAGTATTTATATTATATTGCTTGATGTGATTGCACTATGCCTGTTTTTATTCTTGCTTGCCCGTCAGGTTTATTCCCCCCTTAAAGAAGTTTTTAGATATTCTGATGTTTTAAAATCCTCAGATAAATTCTCAATCAAGTTCCGCTTCGATGAAGACAGGGAAGGTATATTAATTGATGCATTCAAATCTCTGAATGTTAAATATAAAATAATGGATGACATATTTACTCAACTCTATGCTTCATCAGCAAGATTGGTTCCTATGTCAGATGAATTACAAAATACTTATAACTCTATGTTTCAAAAATCTTCCATTCAATCTTCACTAGCCAAAGAGTTACATGATGCCCTGAAGCAAATGACTGAACAAACTAAACATCTTGATGAAAACCTGCAACATATTTTTAGCCACTCTCACACAGCTTCAGATTCTGTTGATTTAGCTAACTCTGATGCTAAAAATACGGAAAAAAGCCTGATAAAATTATCAACTCATATAGAAGAAGCTAACAGACACATTGAACAGCTCAAAAATGATAGTAATCAAATTAATACCATCATAGATGTCATCAATGGAATTGCTGAACAAACCAATTTACTTGCTCTAAATGCTGCCATAGAAGCAGCCAGAGCAGGAGAACAGGGACGTGGTTTTGCCGTGGTGGCTGATGAGGTCAGAACTTTAGCAGAAAGAACGAGCCAGTCCACATTAGAAGTTAGAAAAATGGTGACACAAATTCAAAATAGTACAACTGAGGTTCATGATATCATGCAGGTTAGCAAAGAATCTTCCGAAAATACGGTTAATTTATCTATTGAAGCTAACCAACAGCTAGAAGAAATATCCAGCGCCATCAAAGCCATTAATAATTTATCTCAACATATCAAAGACGCAGTAGAAACCCAAAAAGAAACACAGAGAGAAATCTCACTCACAGCCCTGTCATCAACTAATGTGATGCTTCATTTATCTACAGATGTTATGGATACCGTACAAGAGGTAACTTCAGAAGATTTAGTAAAGCTTGCTAATACATTAAAAGATCGACTCGATCAATTTTCTTTTAATATTGCATATTGGGATGAAGAAAAACGACCTGTTAAAAATAAAAAGGTGCCGGAGAAAGTCCAAAATGAAGAAATAGAATTTAGTGATGAAGTTGAATTTTTCTAATAAGCTCACATAAACAAAACTTGAAAAAATTAACTTTATTTCAATAATTGCTTATTTTTTGGGTAATTTGACCATCCCTTCACACCAACAACAATGCAACTAATTGTTTTATATAAACATTCAGTTATGGCATCATTGTTGCTTGTTGATTTTGTGATATTAAATTCTTTGTAAAATAGAGCTTAAAAATTAAATAACTACTCAGCGAGTTGTTAAATGTGCCCGTAGCTGTTCAGGTTGCCTCTAAAATGAGTCTCAGGCTTTTGGCTCCTGCAAAACCTGTGTACATGCCATCCATGGCAATAAGATCGAGGCAAAAAATGTGAGTATACTCGATTATTTGACCATTTTTGAACGATGAAAAATCTTTCTGGAAAAGATTTTCGCGCCAGCCCCGAAGGGGTGAAGCATAGGGATATGCTTCACAAATGGCTCATTTTAGGGGTAAGCTGAATAGTTACAAAATTAATAGCTTTAAAATGCATATCATTCCATTCTCTAAAAATTATTCAAAAAAGGAGAAAACATTGCCAATTTCACCTCAAACCCAGGCAAACCCAATACGAAATTTATGGATCATCAGCCGATTTGAATTAACTCGACTATTTAGAACCCCAAGGGGGTTATTGTCATTACTGACTTTTGCTGTTGTTTGGTATTTTATTTTACGTTATCCGGTTAATTTTGCAGCCAAACTTATTCCTATGAAAGATTTCAATGACAATATTAGCGAGATGTTTGGTCAAATTGGATTAGACAAAGTACTTGGCTGGCCGGTAGATGAATTCTCCGTCTATTGGATGATTTCTTTATATTTGTTTCCAGTGTTCAGTATTCTTATTACAGCTGATCAAACATCGTCGGATCGCTCTCGTGGTACATTAAGATTTCTTACATTACGCACCAGTCGCTCCAGTATTTATTTTGGACGATTTTTGGGGCAAATGATGATCCAGACTATTCTCATTGCTGGTACTTTAATGGCAACTCTTGCCATGGCAATGTATAGAGATAGTGACGTTTTCTCCGGTGGATTTCAATCCGCAATCATCATGTTTATCAACTTATTCATCGTCATAATGCCATTTACCGCCCTTATGGCTTTATTGTCTGCCAGTGTGCGTTCAGGAAAACTTTCCACCATGCTCGCTATTGTCTCCTGGGGAGTATTATCCGGGTTTCTTGCATGGCTTGCTTATAAATTACCCGAAACTGCATTTTTGCAAGAATGGTTGCCCGGAGCACAACGACTTGATTTAGTCCAGACCAATGGTTGGTCAACTTTAAAACAAAGTTTACTACCATTAATACAAACTGCAATATTTCTAATCGCAGGACAAAAAATCATGGTAAGGAGCTCAATATGAATCCTATAATTAAATGCACAAACCTCACCAAATGTTTTTCAAGTAAAACTGCATTAAATAATATTAATCTTGAACTGGAAGCTGGGCAACCTATAGCGCTAGTAGGCCCCAATGGTTCAGGTAAAACCACTTTATTTAGTCTCATGTGTGGTTATATTGCTCCCACAAATGGAGATATTCATTTGTACGGTAATGAACCCGGTCACAAAGACTTGTTTGGAAAAATCGCAGCACTACCCCAGGATGCTCAACTTGATCCCAGATTTGGCATTGCTCACCAATTATCATTTTATGCAGAGCTACAAGGCTTCTCGCGCAAACAAGCACTGATTGAATCTGAAAGAGTACTTGAATGGGTTCAATTGAAAGAAGTTCTCAATGATAAACCTTCTGCACTGAGTCATGGTATGAGAAAAAGAGTCACCATTGCACAAGCACTTATAGGTAGCCCGAAACTGGTATTACTGGATGAACCCACAGCTGGACTTGATCCGGTTAATGCCAGAAATATTCGCCAAATGGTTGAGGAAAGGTCTGGGGAGACAACCTTCATTATCAGTTCACATAATCTCAATGAATTAGAAAAGTTATGTAATACCGTGATCTATCTAAAACAGGGAGAACTCTGCCAACAGAGCCAGGTCACCACGCCAGATTCAGAAGATTATTTGACATTGCATATGGAAGCAATTGATCTCAATCTTTGTGAAACACTGCAAACACTTGATGGCGTTGAAGAAGTCTCACGATCGTCAAAAAATGAGTATTTGATCAGATATCATCCTTCTCAAACACCTGATATGGACCAATTGCTATTGCACTTGCTGTCTGAAAATGGGTGGCAGTATCGACAATTAACCAGAGGGAAGACCTTAGAGGAACAGCTTTTTTCTAAGAAGACTGCTGTAGGATAGACCTGTACTGCGCTATTTGAAAATAAGCCAGAATGTATATCCTGGCTTATTTCTAAAGGTTAAAGTCCAAGTTCTGTTAAGCCTGGATGATCATCAGGCCTGCGTCCCTGAGGCCAGTAGAATTTACGTTCAATTTCACTGATTTTCAGATCATTGATACTGGCATAACGATATTCCATCAGCCCCATTGAGTTAAATTGCCAGTTTTCATTACCATATGAGCGAAACCATTGTTCGTTTTCATCGTGCCACTCATAGGCAAATCGTACCGCAATACGATTGTCATTAAATGACCAGAGTTCTTTGATTAAGCGATATTGCTGTTCTTTTTGCCACTTTTTTTCCAGGAAGGTTACAACTTCTTCTCTACCCGTTAAAAATTCATTTCTGTTACGCCAACTACTCTCTGGAGTATAGGCAAGCGCTATCTTTTCTGGTTCACGTGTATTCCATGCATCTTCGGCTAATCGAACTTTTTGTTTCGCTTCTTGTTCGGTGAATGGAGGTAGTGGTTTGCGAATTTCATCAGGATTGTTCATGATTTTTCCTATCGTTTTATAAATCAAGTGTAAGGTGTGCAGATGTTGCTCTGGATACACATGGGCACATAAGCTGGTATTTGGTTTTTTCAATATTTGTCAGCGCTGAATCATGGTGCTCAGGCTCACCGTCCAGAACTTTTACAGCGCAACTTTTGCAATTACCGACTTTGCAACCGTAGGGGGTATCTACTCCCGCATCAAGTAATGCATCCAAAATAGTTTGCTCATGACTAACTTCCAGTTTTATATTAGAGCGTTGCAAGTTGACCGTGAAAGGCTTTGCTGCTTCACTCAAAGTAGCGGCAAAACGTTCAAAGCGAATTCGATCTGGATGAATATTTTGCCTGAGAGCTTCCTCAGAAACTGCGTCTATTAAACGATTTGGCCCACAAATATAAATAATACTATCAGCTGGAGCATTAGAGAGAATATAGGGAATATCCATTCGCTCATTATCTGAAGAGCTGTATATGAAGATATGCTCAGCAAATTCTCGTTGTAATCGATCACGAAAAGCCATCTCTTTTCTATCACGGCCTGCATATTGAATGGTTAAATCCACTGCGCGAGATTTTAGCGCCTGAGCCATGGCTTTTATTGGAGTAATGCCAATACCACCAGCAATCAATACTGCAGGACTATCATTTTTATGTAGTTCGAAATGGTTTTCTGGTGGTTTACATATAAGGCGCATACCAAGCTGGAATTGTTGGTGTATGCTTTTAGAACCTCCTTTTCCAGCTTCTTCACGTAATACCGCTATCTCATAAATATCCCGGCGAGCGGGATTTGAGCAAATTGAATAATGACGTATATCAGATCCGCCGTTTTCAAGTTGCACAGGGATCTGAAGATGGGAACCTGCATTTACTTCTGGTAAATCTTCATTAGCAGGATGGCGTAACTCAAAAGCTCGTACTCGTGGGGTGAGCTGACGAATTCCTGAAATCACTAGTTCGAGTGAATCGTCATCTGATTGCTCTAACTGAGGTAGATGAGACAACTTAGTCTCAGCAGCTGATGTTTGTTGAGGTTCTCCATTAGATTGTTTAAGTAAACGAATTTCTTCTTCCAGGGGTTCTATCACTTTTTGAATGTGCTCTTCAGAATATCGTGGGGTTATATGCTGAGGGCAGTTCCAGTCAAAGGCTTCAATATGGATCAAAAAGCCTCTTTCAACTCTTGCTCTGTAATCGTTAACTTCAAGACGACTAATAGTTTCCAAGTCATCTTCAGCAACAACGCTAACACGTCCTAGAAGTTTCATTCGAGTTCTATTGGGATAGTCCATAAAAATAATAGCTACACGATCATTGTTACGAAAATTTCCTGTACTGATATATTGTCGATTACCACTAAAATCAGCAAAACCCAGAGTTTTTTCATCAAGTACACACATAAAACCGACAGGACCGCCACGGTGTTGTACATAGGGCCAATCAGTCTCACTCACACTGGCCATGTAAAAACTATCACGCGCTCCAATAAAATCGGCTTCTCGTTGACTTAACAAATAATTAAAATCTTCTCCCTGATCCATACCAGAGTATGCATCTCGACTGCTTTGTTCCTGTTGAACTTTTTTCACATCATCGGTAAATGCTATAGCTGCGTATTTATGTCCCATTAACCTTTCCTCGATATCTTCAACTGGTTAAACATAATTTAACTTTAGCAGTCGCGGTTAAAGGCTACTGCTAAAATTATGATCTGAAAAAAATTTAGGAAGCTTTCTTCAATTCTACTTTGGGAAAATCAATTTCAACTCTACTGGCTTTACCTAAGATATTGGTAAGCACATTCATACCAACATGAGTAATGATTTCAACAATGTCAGATTCACTGTAGCCTGCATTACGTACTTCCAGCAATTCAGAAGTGGTAATTTCGCCATTATGCTCAGCCAGAGCTCGGGCAAATTTAACCGCCGCAGCAGCTTTGGCATCCTCACTGGTCCCAGCACGATTAGATTCCATTTCTGCACCACTAAGGCCAGCTTTGCTACCAATGGCTGTATGGGCAGATACACAGTATTGACAGGCATTCTTTTCAGCTAATGCCAAGGCTATACGTTCCCTGGTTAACGCATCAAGACTGCCTTCGTCAGCGATCCCATGCAAGCCAAGAAAGGCTCTAAGTGCAGCAGGAGAGTTGGCAAAAACTTTCAGGAAGTTTGGAACCATGCCTAATTGCGATTGAATGGCATCAAACAATTTTTTTTGTTCAGTATTGGCATTTACATTAGTTATAACGGTTATTCTGCTCATCAGTATTTTCCTATTTAGTTAGTTCAATTATTCGCATTACACTCATGATTAAAAATGATGTAATACGAGGAATTGATATTTTCACTAATTTCTCTTGCAATTAGAATACGTACGATTAACAATTAATTATTGCACAAACTGGAATAATCAATGAATCACTTACACCTGATGAATGTTTATGTTTCTGTAGCCGAAGAAGAAGGTTTTGCTTCAGCGGCACGAAAACTGGGAATGTCACCGCCTGCGGTTACACGGGCAGTGGCTGCTTTGGAAAAAAACCTTGGTGTAAAACTTTTAAATCGTACAACCCGTTATGTAAGAGCAACAGAAGCAGGTCTACGTTATCTGGAGGATGCCAGACGTATACTTATGCAAGTACAGATCGCCAATGCAACTGCTGCGGGGATCAACGCCGAACCCAGAGGCCATCTAGCAATAACAGCCCCTGCAATGTTTGGGAGAATGTTTGTCATGCCGGGTATTGTTGACTATTTACAACAATACCCTGAAACACAGGTAGATGCAGTTTTTCTGGATAGAGTGGTTAACTTGCTGGAAGAAGGTCTTGATGTAGGCATACGAATTGGAAAATTACCAGACTCCAGCATGCACGCTTTGCGAGTTGGTTCTGTACGTCATATCTTGTGCGCTTCACCTGATTATTTGCAACAAAACGGTATACCGCAACAACCCGAAGACTTGCTACAACATACTATTATTACATCAAAAGCCGCGAATATTACCATGGATTGGAATTTTGAAAACACAAATTCTAATCGCCCCATTCGCATACGCCCAAGATTAAGCGTCACCTCAAACGCTGCAGCTATTGAAGCTGCAAAAGCAAATTTTGGTATTACCCGTTTATTGTCTTATCAGGTGGCACCCTGTTTAGCCTCTGGTGAATTAAAAATTATTCTTGAAAACTTTGAACCCCCTCCCCTTCCTATCTCCATAGTACATAGAGAAGGCCGCCTGGCCTCAACCAAGGTTCGTGCTTTTATTGACCTTTTAGCTGAACATTTGCGTAAAAATAAGGCTCTATACCCGTGATACCTGGAAATGCGGGATTTCCAAGTATCACGGGTATAAATTAGTTTTTGATTTTCCACTTCATTTTGCACCTTTTTTGAAATTTCTCATAAATATTAAAAATAATTCATACCGAGTGCAATCAAATGCAGTCACCATTCGTTAACCTGTTAGTTAGTTAAATACATCAACCGGAGAAAAAAATGCGAAATTCTAACTTAATAATAACCTCTATATTGCTCCTGTTTTCAAATGCCCTTATAGCTGGCGGATGGGATAATGATAAAGGCATGGATAAGGTACAATTAAAAGGTGAATTAGTTTGTATGGGCTGTAGTTTGAAAAAACTATCTGGTGTGAATGCTCAATGTGGACTGTATATACCCGTGATACCTTACACGATGTTGGTTTTAAATTAGAGGATGGAACTCTTTGGAGTTTTGTAAATAATAAACGCGGACACGATGTTATTAGAGCACATCATCTTGTAACACATAAAAACGCACAAATCACTGGTTGGCTCTACCCCAATGCACACCACATTGAGTTAGACTCTATTGTTGTTGAAGGTGTTAGCTCTAAAGGTATTGCTAAAGCAGCGTGGGAAGAAGACCAAAAAATTGCTCAAGCTCTTTTGCATAGAAAGTTTGGAAAAGCACCTCTTGTTGTCGCAGATGAACATCATCATTAATTTGTGACTCAAACATTCAGATACAAATAATTCGATACTTAATTTCAGTTCTAACAAAGGTATTACACATGAAAAATTCAATTCAGAGATTGTTACTGATTAGTTTATTGATGTTTTCTTATAATGTGGCAGCTGAACGCCTGGAGGTTGGCTCTAAAACGCCAGATTTTTCTTTCCAGACTCTCATATCAAGTTATCGGATTATGAGGGCAAACAAGCGGTGTATCTGGTTTTTTGGGCAACCTGGTGTTCAACTTGCAAACAGGAAATCCCTAAACTTAAAGCATTACATCATCAGTTTAAAGACAAAATGAAACTATTAGCAATAAACACCGGCATTAACGACTCGTTAGAAAAAGTCACACACTATCAACAAAAATATGGACTTAGTTATCCCTTGATCTTTGACAAAACCAGTGAGATAACACAATTATATGACGTCATGGGTACTCCTACTCAATTAATTGTCGATATTAATGGTATTGTTCGATATCTCTCATCCAGGGTTCCTGAGAATTTAGAACAACACATGGATGCTTTATTGACTAATAGCTAATAATTGAGCCTCTACTTATGTTTAATAATCAACAACTGAATCAACTCTATTGATATAGTTTATCACTGTGTTTTGATCAGGATGCTGCTTATGATTTATTGCACACGGCTTTGGAGAAATATCTCAAATTAAAAAAACCATTCCCGAGCCAACACCCTATTTACATCGTATGATTAAACAGCAATTTATTGATGAAAAACGCCACCGGAAAATGCAATCAGTCAAACATCTTGAGCTTGTTGATACCAATGAAGAACATTCTTTGGAAAGCATTTATTTGCAACAGGAAGAAGCGCATAATATCCTTAAATTTCTTGATAGTGAAGAAAGAGGGCTATTATTTTTATGGGCAGTAGAAGGGTATACCGTCAAGAAATTGCAGAAAAAAAATCTCAACCCAGAGGAACATTACTTTCAAAATTACATCGCCTTAAAAAGAGGATACAAACCCGGCTCGCTGCAAACGAAGAACCACATGTAGGAGTGAAATTATGAATAAGCCAGAACCACAACCCATAAAACAAGCACCAGTAGAAAAAAATATATTATTTTCATCATCATCATCCCTCCAAATAGTTCTAACAATCATCACTATCTTCTCTAATAATAGACTAGCCTAAGAAAAAACAAAATCTGGTTTGCAATACAGTATAATGATATTCAGGCAGACAATGAGATAGAACTAAAGAGCATCATCAACTGTAGAACAGATAGAGCTAACTTAAAGGAAACGAGATGAATCGATTACACAGTACTACCCTGATAATGTGCTTTTTCCTGGCTTCTTCTTTCCTCGCAACCTCTGTTTTTGCGAAATCTAAGAACCAATACGATATAACAAACTGGTCAGAATGGAAGCAAAATTACGATCAAACCATTACAGGGAAATCTGGCTGGTTATCCTTAGCTGGGCTTTATTGGTTAACTGAGGGTAAAAACACGCTAGGTTCGGCTAAAGATAATGATCATCAGTTTCCAGCCAAATCCCCTGCTTATCTCGGAACTATTGAAGTGATTGGAGATCAGTTAAAATTTACCAGTATGACGACTGAAACTCAGGTCAATGGCAAACACATAAAAACATCTCTACTTTCTGTTTCCGATAAAACCTTTGTGACTTTTGCAGATTTTGAGTTTTATCTCATAAAGAGAGAAAAAGGCTATGCTGTTCGCTTAATTGATCACAGTTCAGAAAAAGCCGCCTCTTTTGCAGGCACCCGCTTTGTCCCCTTTAATCAGAATTGGGTGATACCCGCCAAACTCATTCCACATGCTCAACCGCAAACATTAAAGATCCCAACGGTTTATGGCACAATTAGAGAAGAAAATTCTGCGGGCTGGCTCGAATTTAACATTGATGGCAAAAAACAACGCTTACAGGCCGTGGACTATGGAAAAAATTATCCCGTGTATGTCATGCTCTCCGATCTGAGCAGTGGTCATACGACATATGGTGCTGGCCGGTACCTGGAAGTTGAATGGCCTGATAAAAATGGTAACACCACTATTGATTTTAATCGAACTTACAATCCACCCTGTGCCTTTACCAGTTTTGCCACTTGCACACTTACTCCGCGGCAAAACCGTCTTAAAATTAGCATTGAT
>JBFFIY010000082.1:0-20710 GCA_041556195.1 Enterobacterales bacterium | reverse complement strand
GATTAAAAGGTCAAGGTAAAATCAACTTTAAAGCACAAGATCCTTCAAAAATTGAATTAATCAATCCTTATGGAACAACTGGTTTCTTCTCTTACAACTTCTTCTATGCTGGAATCATCTTAGAGCCTGAAAAACTTTTAGCTGTATACTGTGGAGCAAGTAAATAATATTAGAGCTTAGGCTCTAGTATTACTAAATAAAAATTAAAAAAAACGCGACCCTATGTGATTGTGGGTGTTTTTGTTCTTGGAATGTTATTGACACCTCCAGATGTTATATCACAGACAATGTTGGCTGTACCCATGTGGTTTCTTTATGAGATGGGATTAATCTTTTCAGTCATGATAAAGCCACCAAGTGATGAGGATGAAGACAAAAATGAACCAGAAGAGAATAATGAGTCTTAGTTTGAAAAAGAGTATGAACAAAAGCATGAGTAAAAATAAGCTATTAATAATGACCGGATTGCTAATTAGTCTTTCTTTGAACTTAAGTGCAGCCGATCAAGTTGATTTAAAAAGGTGTTCATTGGTAGACAGCGATCTAAAGCGTTTGGCCTGTTATGACAACATGGCTAAAGGATTACCTTCTGATCTAGTGGTTCCAGCCCAGAAAAATGCATCCACCTCTACACAGAATACAAATATACAGAGTACAAAAACTAAAGAAAGTTTTGGTCTTAATGTAAAAGATACTTTTGGAATGGAACGTCAACTTGCCAAAACAGGTCCCAAAGAAGTGGTTTCAACTATCGTGGGCGAATTTAATGGCTGGAAAGGCAAAACGGTATTTACCCTGGCAAATGGACAGGTATGGAAACAATCCAATTCTGGCAGTGTCGTTTTTCATGCCACAGATCCCGAGGTTGTTATTAGCAAGGGAATGTTTGGAGCTTATAAATTAAAAGTGGTTGGTTTGAATAAAACCATCACAGTTAGACGCATAAAATAATTCGAAGTCGAATTTTGAATATTTTCGCTTCAGGACTAACAAAAAACATTCATTTTCTGCCGAGTCTGTTCGGATGTTATCCGCAGGACAGTTAAAACTATTAATGAATATCTGGCCACCTTTCTGGGGGGCTGGTATTCAGGTCAAATCTATAACACCTGACTTTAAATCTATAAAAACCCAATTAAAATTGCGTTGGTATAATCGTAATTACGTGAAAACGCAATATGGCGGTTCTTTATACTCAATGACCGATCCCTTTTACATGTTGATGTTGCTTCATCGGTTAGGGAAAGAATACATTGTATGGGATATGCAAGCTGAAATTCGTTATATACACCCTGCCGCATCTCATGTTACTGCTTCTTTTGAAGTATCGGATGAAAAGCTGCAAGAGATCAAAAGCAAAGTCTCTGAGCTTGGAAAATACAACCCTGTTTTCAAAATTAATATTATCGATTCTGAAAACAGAATTATTGCTGAAGTCAGAAAAACCCTTTACATCAAAAAGAAGGGTTGAGCGATGATAGATATTGGAGTGAATTTAACCAATAAATCATTGGTAAAAGATCTGGATAATGTGCTTCAGCAGGCTCAGCATGCAGGTGTATTTGGTATGGTCATTACCGGAACAAATATAGAAGAGAGTCAAAAAGCAGCCATTCTATGTGAGAAATTCCCTGGCTATCTTTTTTCTACAGCGGGTTGTCATCCCCATCATGCCGATGAATTTAAAGGATCCGATTTAAATGAATTAAGTGTTTTGGCTAAACTTGAACAGGTTAAAGCCATAGGTGAATGTGGTCTGGACTTTAATCGTAATTACTCTTCGAAATCATCACAACTAAAAGCATTTGAATTACAGCTTGAGTTAGCTGTAGAACTTAAATTACCGGTATTTCTACATCAACGAGATGCCCATAAAACATTTTGTGAAATTCTGACTGATTACCGCTCTGAATTAACCAGAGTGGTTGTTCATTGTTTTACTGATGGGGTAGCTGAAGTTCAGGATTATAACGAACTGGATTGTTATATTGGAATTACTGGCTGGTTATGTGATGAACGACGAAATAGTGAACTTGTGGGAGCTGTATCGGCAATCCCGGAGGAGCGGCTGCTAATAGAAACTGATGCGCCTTATCTATTGCCCAGAAGCCTCAATCCCAGACCAAAATCCAGAACAAACTACCCAAAATACTTACCTGAAATTTGTCAAAGGTTGGCTACGCAAAGAAATACCACCTTGAAACATATGGCCGAAATTACACATAACAATACAGTTGAGTTTTTTAATCTAAAAACTGTAATTAAGTGTCAATGAAAATGGAAGGATAATTTAATGGCTCATAACCAATTTGATTTACTCAAAACAAAGAGATTTTTACCCTTTTTTCTAACCCAATTCCTGGGTGCATTTAATGATAATTTGTTTAAAAACGCCCTGGCTGTAATGATCGCTTATCAGATTTTTGCGGGAGATGTGGAGATCTCAAATCGATGGGTAAATATTGCGCAAGGCCTCTTTATTTTACCCTTTTTTATCTTTTCAGCCATGGCCGGACAATTGGCTGATAAATACGATAAAGCCTTTTTAATGAGACAAATAAAATTATTTGAAATCTTTATTATGCTGCTTGCAGCACTAGCTTTTTATTTGAAATCGGTAGAAATGTTGGTATCTGTACTGTTTTTAATGGGAACTCAATCAGCTTTTTTTGGACCAGTAAAATATGCCATCTTACCGCAACATCTAAAACCACAGGAATTATTAGGTGGTAATGGTCTGGTAGAAATGGGCACCTTTGTTGCCATTCTGGTGGGAACATTAACTGGTGGCATTTTGATTGCCAAAGAGCAGGGTACGATAATTGTCTCAATTGCTATAGTGATTGCAGCGATAGTTGGTTATTCCACTAGTCGCAGTATACCCAAAGCAGAGGCCTCTGATAGCCAATTGAAAATAAACTGGAATATTTTTGCTGAAACCCTAAGGGTTATATCCCATGCCAGAACCAACAAAACGGTGTTTCTTTCTGTAATTGGTATTTCGTGGTTTTGGTTTTTTGGCGCAATCATTCTCACTCAAATGCCAAATTTTGCCAAAGTCAGTTTAGGAGGGAATAATGAAGTATTCACTTTATTATTAGTCAGCTTTTCTTTGGGGGTGGCTATTGGTTCTTTGTTGTGTGAAAAGCTCTCAGGACGTAGAGTAGAAATTGGTTTGGTGCCCTTTGGTGCTTTGGGCCTATCATTATTTACACTCGATTTGTTTTTGGCCACCTTTGAACCAGCGATTGGCTCCCTTGTAGGCTGGAAACTCTTCCTGCAACAAATGGGGAGTTATCGAATATTATTTGATGTAACTTTGATCGGTATTTTCGGTGGATTTTATATCGTACCTCTTTATGCTTTGGTACAACAACGTTCTGAGGATCGATACCGTTCCAGAATCATTGCTGCTAATAACATCCTTAATGCGGGGTTTATGGTAGTTGCAGCCATCATCTCTATTGTACTATTAGGTTCAGGTTTAACTATTCCCCAGTTGTTTCTTGCCAATGCTATTATGAATGGTCTTGTTGCCATTTATATCTGTAAAACGGTTCCAGAATTTTTGATGCGTTTTTTAATCTGGGTGATGCTACATACAATTTATCGAGTAAAACATTCAAATTTAGACAACATACCTACAGAGGGAGCGGCAGTATTGGTATGTAATCATGTGAGTTTTGTCGATGCACTTATTCTAGCCGGTTTTGCCAATCGCCCCGTGCGTTTTGTGATGGATCACCAGATATTTAAAACACCAGTGTTAGGTTTTATATTTAGAACCGCAAAGGCTATTCCAATTGCGTCTGAAAAAGAAGATCCTGATATGAAAAAACGTGCTTTCGATATTATTGACCAGGCCTTAAGAGATGGAGAACTGGTAATGATTTTTCCTGAAGGAAAAATAACCTTTGATGGTGAAATGAACGTCTTCAGAAAAGGTATTGAAGAGATCATTGAAAGAACGCCTGTGCCAGTTATACCGATGGCATTAAGAGGCTTATGGGGAAGTTTCTTTTCCAGAAAAGATGGAGCGGCAATGAGTGGAATGCCGAGAAGATTTTTCTCAAAAATTGAGCTGGTTGCAGGCTCTGCAATAGCACCACAAAATGTAACGGCTAAAGATTTGCAGGAAAAGATCACAAACCTGAGAGGGGATATGAAATAGTTATGGCTAAATATACTAAAAACAAACCATCAAAAGAAACTATTGAACAATCTAGTAAAGTGGCTAAAGCCACTCAACGTCCTGGTCAAACTAAAGAACAAACAAAACTGATAACTCAAGGTATTCAAAAAGGCATAGAACAATATAAAAAACAACAAAAAGAGAAGGTAAGAGCATTTAATAAGAAAGTAAAAAAAACGACTTCAGTTAATGAAAATGATAGCCAGAATTTACCTGCAGAGCCAAAAAATAATCTATTACCCTGGGTCTTGTTAATTTTTTCATGGTTAGGTTTTATAGCCTATACTTTTTTAGTTAAATGAGGTGCGAGATACGAGGAAAAACTTGATTGTAGAATTTGGTTTGAAATACTGTTCGCAACTCGCAACTCGCAACTCGCAACTCGCAACTCGCAACTCGCAACTCGCAACTCGCAACTGAAATAAAAGGTAAAATATGTCTATCTGGAAAAAGAAATTTGAAATTGAACAGTTGGTACGGTTTGAAAAAAATACCATCGTGGAACATCTTGGTATAGCGATCACCGAAATTGGAGAAGACTTCATTGAAGCAACTATGCCAGTTGATCATCGTACTCATCAACCTTATGGCATTTTACATGGCGGAGCTTCGGTAGTATTGGCGGAAACCATCGCCAGTATTGGTGCTCAAATGGTTGCAGGTGAAAATTATCAATGTGTAGGGCTGGATATTAATGCTAATCATATTCGTTCAGTGAGAAGTGGTCTGGTAACCGGTAGAGCAACAGCTCTACATTTAGGAAGAACAACCCAGGTTTGGGAAATTAAAATAGTAAATGAGCAGCAAAAATTAGTGTGTATCTCAAGGCTGACAGTTTCTGTTCTTGAAAGAAAATCTTAACATAGACTTAACCTGAATTAATCAGTATGACAGGCTAAATATTTTTCAAACCGCTCTCTAAATCAGGATACTTTAAAGAATAATTTAACGCCTTAAGTAATTTATGATTCAGTACTCGTTTTGATTCTACGATGTATGAAAGCATTTGCTCTGAATAGATCTGTTTGGCTTGTACCAGTGAAATTGATTTTGGTTCAGTAAGCTTAGCCGCTCTGGCTACCTGTTGAAAATACTCAGACATGCTTGAGGGTTTATTATCACTACAATTATAAATACCCTGAAGTTGGTTTGTTAGTAATGCCCTGATACAAATCTCGGTTAAATCTTCACTATGTATTCTATTACTAAAGCCGGATTCCGAAGTATTGAGTATAGGCTGATCAGACTTAAGTCTTTTTATGGGTAACTTATCAGCACCATAAATAGCAGGAACTCTTAAAATAACCCAGGGAACATGATTTTTTTCACAATAATCTATCAAAACCTGTTCCGCATCCAGGCGCCTTTGTGAACGTTCATTTTGTGGTTTACAGGGCTCTGATTCATCAATCCAACGACCTTGACAGTCACCATAAACGCCAGTGGTACTGATAAGGACCATGCGTTTTGGCTTTTGTCGCGAGGCATGATGAATGAAATTTCGCATACGAAGATCTTTCAAACCTTCTTTCTGCGGAGGTACAAGATATAAAATGTTGGCATTGGTTAAATTATGACTATGTTTATCAATTGGGTCATCTAAATTTAGAGGAACATGATGTGCTTTATTTGAACTATTGGAGTTTTCAATAATAGTAGATGTGGTGGTGAAGGTGATATTTGCAGTTTCTATTAATGTCAAATAATCCAACACTTTTTGACCCAGGTAACCACAGCCAATGATTTGAATTAAGGTTTTATCAGGAGAAGTTGTTATCATTTGATTTATTGAGTTTAAACAATTTGAGAAACAATGCACTATTTGTTTATTCATTACAATTGTCACTATGGGTTAATCTTCAAAAGTAATATTATTACCCCACCAAAGTGCAGTGTTATGTGTATGACATGGAGATTTTCTGGAGAGAATATGACACTTGAAGAATGCAGGTTAGATTTTGAACAGAGTTCTAATCGGGCAATGTCCATGCCAATAGCCGGTGCAGTTGTCTGGGCATTGGTAGCTATTTTAAGCACACAATATTCACTCTCTATCAGATGAATACCAGAGTTATTCCAGGCACATAATCAAACGTGGTGCAGATAAACCGCAAAATTTGGCGTTTTATGACAATACACAGCAATTTCCTCAAGTTTGAAATACTTTTTAACATCTAGCGAGGGATTTGACATATTTGTTGGTGTACATTACTTAATGGGATTTTGGGGCGAAATTAGCTCTTATAATATCAAAAGTCTTGTTTCAGACTATATTAATAAAAAAGGAATGGTTAGAAACAATGACAAAGAAAATTACAGGAAATCAATTATGAGTGTTAAAAAGGTATTTATTCCGATAGGAATTTTGACCGTGGGTGTCGTAGGTTTATTGATAATGTCATCTTTAAAAACAAAACCACCTAAAAAACCTGTTATTGATAAATCCCAAATAGTGGAAACTGTTAGTGCTCGTACTGAGGACGTTCAGTTTCAGATCCGTAGTCAGGGAGTGGTTCAGCCTAGAACTGAGAGTAACCTGGTGTCACAGGTGTCGGGAGTTATTAACTATATTTCGCCAAAATTTGTCGTTGGTGGTTACTTTAAAAAAGGTGAGATACTGCTTAAAATTGAAGATGTTGACTATCAGATAATCCTGGAGCAATCTCAAGCGCGTTTAGATGGCGACAAAGCAAGACTGGCTCAAGAGCAAGCCAGAGTTGAACAGGCAGAAAAAGAATGGGCACTAACTGGCCGCGCTAAAAAAGATGCGCCAGCACTTGCCCTGAGATTACCAAATTTAAAAGAAGCTCAGGCTCAGGTCAGGGGCTCAGAAGCAGATTTGCGTAGTGCTCGTCTAGGTCTTGAAAGAGCAACGATTAGAGCACCTTATGATGGGATCTTGAAATTAAAACTGACAGATTTGGGGCAATATGTCAATGTAGGGACTCAATTAGGCACATCCTATGCGGTGGACTATGCCGAAGTTCGACTGTCCTTATCAGATAGAGATCTGGCTTATTTAGAATTACCACAACCCGGTCACGAGCCAGCTGCTGATTTACCTCGAGTTATTTTTACCGCCTCTTATGGCAATCAACTATATACCTGGCATGGTCAAATTATCAGAACAGAAGGCATTATTGATGAGAAAAGCCGAGTACATTATGCCGTAGCTCAAATAGATGATCCCTATAACATTGAGAAAAATACTGGTCTGCCGCCACTTAGTGTTGGCACTTTCGTTAAAGCAGAAATAGAAGGAATATGGGGCAAATCAGTGGTACGCCTTCCTCGTGAAGTATTGCAAGGGGTGGGTACTGTCATGGTGATGGATACAAAAAATAAATTACGTGTCAGACAAGTCGATATTCTTCGTGCAGACACAGATTGGATCTATGTCAGCGATGGCATAGCAGAAGGTGAAAAAGTGATTACCACCTCATTGGAAACCCGAGTAGAAGGTATGGCAGTTAAAGAGCAGGTTAACGATAGATTAAATGATACAAATGGCCAAACTTTAGTCGCAGGTAAAACCGATCCTGAAAAATTGATTGATGATGAAAATGATAAAAGTTCAGATTCTACAGATAACCCTTCTTCAAATCAGCCCATGTCATCAGTATCACAATAGGGAGCCAGAATCATGAATCAAACTCATTCTTCTGATCCCAGTGTGGCCTCTCCTCAAACCGGACTATTAGCCTGGTTTGCCAGAAACTCTATCGCTGCCAACTTGATGATGTTTTTATTTATTGCCGGTGGCATAGCTTCTTACTTAACCATTAACAAAAAAATATTTCCAGATTTTGAAAGTAACCGCATAGAAGTTTCAGTGGTGCATCAGGGCGCAGCACCTGCTGAAGTTGAAGAAAGTGTGGTGATTAAAATAGAGGAAGCCATTGAAGATATTGAAGGCATTAAACGTATGGATTCTTTTGCCCGGGAAGGAATTGGTAGAGTCTCTATTGAAGTGGCTACAGGTTATGACCTCAATGAGGTGTTGGATGAGATTAAACAGAATGTTGACTCCATTTCAACGTTCCCCATACAAACTGAAAAGCCCTATATAGCTAAACAAAAGTTTCAACGACAGGTATTGTGGTTATCACTTTATGGGGATATGGATAGAGCTTCCCGGCAAACTCTGGCAAAAGAAATTCGTGATGAGCTCATGTCATTATCTAACATTCATGCAGTGCAGATCCTGGGTAATCGTGATTATGAAATTACCATAGAAATTTCAGAAAATAGTTTAAGAGAATATTCTCTTACCATGAGCGAAGTGGCCAATGCCATACGTGCTTCATCCATCGATCTACCTGCAGGCTCAATAAAGAGCGAAGGTGGAGATATTCTGGTTAAAACTAAAGGGCAGGCTTATACCGGTTTTGAATTTTCACAAATTATTTTGCGTACCAATGCTGACGGTAGTTTGCTTAGAATAAATGACGTAGCCAATGTTCTTGATGGTTTTGTTGAACGAGAGAATTTTTCCCGTTTTAATGGCAAACCAGCATCAAGTATTCGGGTAGATTCTACTGGCGACCAAAATGATATGGAAATTGCTGCAAGTGTTCGGGAATACCTTGAGAAGAAACAGGCCAATTTACCTCCAGGTGCAAACCTGACCACTTGGGGAGATACTTCTTATTATCTGGAAGCCCGTTTAGATATGATGTTCAACAACATGTTAATGGGTGCTTTTCTGGTATTTTTAATTTTGGCCATGTTTTTGAGAATACGTCTGGCTTTCTGGGTGATGGTGGGTATACCCATCAGCTTTTTAGGCACCTTTATGTTAATGCCCTATCTTGGGGAATATTCGGTTACCGTTAATTTACTGAGTTTGTTTGCTTTTATTTTGGTGCTGGGCATCGTGGTGGACGATGCTATCGTGATTGGCGAAAGTGTTTACACCCATATTAAAAAACATGGGCACTCAACAGAAAATGTCATTATCGGTGCGAATAAAGTAGCCCTCCCTGCAACCTTTGGTGTATTAACCACCATTGCAGCTTTTGCCCCAATTTTGTTAGTTGCCGATGGTCCGGTATCATTTTTTCGATCGATTTCTGTAGTGGTATCTCTCGCGTTGGTGTTTTCATTAATCGAATCTAAATGGATTTTGCCCGCACATTTGGCTCATATGAAATTCACACCCTATGACGAAAATAAAACCAATGCTTTTGAGAAATTTCAACATGTGATACGTGAAGGTTTAGAACGTTTTATCATTAATGTCTATAAACCCCTGTTAAGAAAAGCTATAAATGCTCGATATAATACCCTTGCCTTTTTCGGCTTAGCTTTTCTTCTCACCCTGGGTTTAATGTCTGGCGGTTTGGTTAAAATGGAAATTTTTCCAAATGTACCTAGCGATTTTATTCAGGTAAGGCTTGCCATGTCTGATGGCTCTTCGATTAATGCGCGAAATGAAGCCATTGCCAAAATTGAGAAAGCGGCGATTGATATGGATAAATTGCAAAAATCTCGTGATATAGACGGCAGAGGTTTTATTAAACACACCCTGGCATTTGATCGTGGTGATACGGCTGGTGGCATGGTGATAGAACTCATCAAAAGTGAGGAGCGATCAATTGGTGCATTTGAGATTGAAAAACTATGGCGCAAAGCCGTGGGCGATATTGCTGGAGCTAAGGATGTACAGTTTTTTGCAAGTACAAATGCTGGAGGTGGTGCCAAACTCCAGTTTAAATTAACCGGAAGTGACTACCAGCAACTTGAATTAGCAGCAGTTGATCTGGAAAATAAATTAGCTGAATTTGATGGTGTATTTGATATCAGAAACTCTTTTAGTGCAGGCAATCAGGAGGTCTCATTAAAACTAAAACCAGCAGCCAGACATTTGGGGTTAACCCAAACAGATTTAGGGCGTCAGGTGCGTCAGGCATTTTATGGTGAAGAAGCACAAAAAATACAGAGGGGTAGAGACGAAGTTAAAGTTATGGTGCGTTACCCTCGTTCAGAACGCCGGTCAATGGCTGATCTGGAGAATATGCGGATCAGAACATCTGATGGTAGTGAAGTACCATTTAGTGAAGTGGCAGAGGTTCAACTTGGTACCAGTTTTGCCACCATTACTCGGGTCAATCGTAAAAGAGCCATTACAGTATCTGCTGATTTAGATCCTGATAAGGTTCAATCTCAAGAAGTGATTAAAGACATTAACGAACAATTTATCCCAGAGTTATTACAAACCTATCGTGGTGTCAGTTATGGGTTAGAAGGTTCGAGTAAGGATAGTCAGGATCTGGTTAGATCTTTTATCAGCGCTGGTTTATTGTCACTATTTTTGATTTATGCTTTGATAGCCATTCCCATGAAATCCTATTTACAGCCATTCATTATCATGTCAGTCATTCCATTTGGCATTATAGGGGCAGTATTTGGTCATTTTATTTTTGGCAAAAGCATCAACATGATGTCAATGTTTGGCATCATTGCTCTGGGTGGAGTAGTGGTGAATGATAGCTTGATTATGGTTGATTTTGTTAATAGAGCCAGACGTGAAGGCGTTCGACTCATTGATGCACTTCTGGGGGCAGGTACACAGAGGTTTCGAGCTATATTACTGACTTCTTTAACTACCTTTTTTGGGTTGTTACCCATTTACTTTGAAACCAGTCTACAGGCGCAATTTGTTATTCCAATGGCAATATCTCTGGGAGTAGGTATTATGTTTGCTACTGTGATTACACTGTTTCTAATACCCGCTTTGTATATGGTTCTGGAAGATCTAAAAGGGCTTTTTAGTCGCAAAAAAGATGATGTGACCCAAATTGAATCTTCACCAGAACAGGTGGTTGATAGAAGTTAGAGGATATACCCGTGATATCTGAAAATGCAGGTTTCAGTTGGTCTGGATTTAATTCCAAACAGATTGAGGCCTGAAATCATCAGGTATAATGATGGAACTAAGTGTATTTTTTTGAGTAGTAATTGTTAAAAATTTGAGCTATCCTTTATTTCTTAGTTTCGTTTTACAAAATAAGGATACAAATAATGCAGGGAGCAAACAAACCAGATAGCAGACTTTTCTACCCACTTTTACAATTACTATCACAATTACTCCCTCAGTTTTTAGCCATCATTTCTAACAAATTCCTTTTCAAAAATAAAATATCCAATTCAAATGTAATCTGTTGGTATTTGTATGGATAAGCAAATACCTTCCTATTTTCGATATTGGGGCAAAGCTAGTAAAAAAGCTGATCAGGATGGGTTTGATTACCATCTGTTGCCGTTTCATTGTTTGGATGTGGCTTATTCATGATTGACTTTGATGCCAAATCTAGCGGATGGGCAAAAACTGATGCTGATGGAAATCCTGGATTGTCAGTGTTTGAACACTGTCGCCATGTTGGATACGTGGCACTTGAATTAGTTAAACAAAGTCGAAGTATACCTCATGCCGAAATTGCTCCATTAACAGTTGCTGTTATCGTGGCTATCCATGACGTAGGAAAATGGTCACCAAGTTTCCTACATATGTGCCCCCTTTGGCTAGAACGTGAAAGTTTAATCCTTGTATCTAAGCGTGAAGATTGGGAAGCCCAAAAACGCACTCGACATGAAAAGCACAGTCAGGATTCTATCCAGTTATTATTTCAGCATCGTGGCTTTAAACAATCAGAAGCCGTTGCATGGGCAATGATTGCTGGAGCACATCATGGCAAGATGTACATGAGTGACAACTATGGAAGTGGTGATCTAAGTTTTTTTATCAATGATTGGCATAATCAGCGGCATCAAATAATTGAGGCTATAGAAGCAGAGTTTGAAAGCAAAATATTGTCTGTTGGCATTAAGAAAAAAGATCCCGTTGTAGCTTGGCTCATGGGATTAACCAGTGTAGCTGACTGGATAGGCTCTGATAAAGAATACTTTCCGGTAGACAAGGGGTTGGACTCAGCAAAGAGCAAAGAGTCAGCCAAACTGGCGGTTGAAAGCATCGGACTGAGTAAGCCAAATATAAATCGTGATTTAAGTTTTGAAGAGATTTTTGGATTTAGTGCAAATGATATGCAACAAAAAGCTTTAGCTGTCATTACAAAACCTGGCATTTATGTAATAGAAGCTCCAATGGGGTTGGGTAAAACAGAAGCAGCTCTTGCCTGTGCCTATCAACTTCTACAAACAGGACAAGCATCAGGACTGTATTTTGCGTTGCCGACACAACTTACTTCAAATCGAATACACTTTCGTGTTAAAAAATTTATAGAAAAAATCACCTCAAATTCTGACAAAACACGCCTTGCTCATGCTAATGCTTGGTTAGAAGATGATTACTACCAGCCCCGACCTGTTCAAACCGTTTTAAAACATTCTAATGGTGACGCAATTGCGAGCAGAGATTGGTTTGCATCAGCCAAGAGAGCACTGCTTGCTAATTTTGGTGTTGGCACAATAGATCAGGCGTTGATGTCAATCGTTGCCGTAAAACATTTTTTTGTCAGACGTTTTGCACTATCAGGTAAGGTTATTATTATTGATGAAGTTCATAGCTATGATTATTTCACCGGAACTTTGATTAAGTGTTTTTGTGATGAATTACAAAAACTGGGTTGCACCATTATTATTTTATCAGCGACATTGTTACCTAGTGTACGAAACAAGCTTATTAGTGCTGACAGTGGTGAGATAAAAAATGATAGATATCCTTTAATAACGGGTAGAATCAATAATGGCGACTTAATTATACCCAAAAGTTCAATCGTTTCTCCCAGACCTGCCGTCAATCGTGTTTTTAAGAATCAAGACTGTCTGATTACAGATGCTATTCAAGTAGCACAACAGGGTGCAAGAGTGCTTTGGGTTTGCAATACAGTGAATGCTGCACAAGAAATGTTTGAACAACTATCAAAAAACAATAAAAACATTGAAATTGGTTTGTTACATTCGCGCTTCCCTCATTTTTGTCGTCAACAACAAGAAAAATACTGGATGGAAAGGTTAGGGAAAAAAGATAAATCTGTTCATGGTTGCATCTTAGTCTCGACACAAATAGTAGAGCAAAGTGTCGACATAGACGCAGATCTTCTTATTAGTGAACTAGCACCTATGGATATGCTACTCCAGCGCATGGGGCGTTTATGGCGACATATGAATGTTAGAGCGCAGGAAAAAAGACCTGTAGAGCAACCAGAAATCTGGATTGTTAAAGAAACAAAAAGTCTTGCTGAGTTACATGAAGAAAATAGTAATGAATTAAAAAGAGCATTAGGTGTAAAAGAAAAAATTTATCAAGCATATGTATTATTAAAAACATACGAAACATTACATGAATTTGAATCAATTGAACTTTCTGATAGCAATGGTAAGTCAGACATCAGAAAACTTTTGCAAATGACATATGAGAATGATGATGTCGATTCTGAATCTTGGGGAATTTTGCAAGACGAAGTAATGGGTACTGAATATGCCGAAAAACACCTTGCTGAAAGTAATATGCGCCTATTTTCAAAAATGGCACTTGATGATGAAGAAGGTAAGCAAACACGTTTAATTGAAATCGAAACAATACCTTTATTGATAGCAAAAAAAATAAGGTCCGATAAGCTAACGTTACTTAATGGAGCCAGTGTTTTATTGCCAATTGAAGAATTTAATATTCAAGAGGCACGAGCTGTTCATGAAAATATAGTGCGAGTTCATGCCTGGCCTTACGAACAAGTAAAAAAAGAATCCGTGTTATCTTTTTATTTAAAAGGTGAGCATTGCCTAGCACTGCTTGGAGAAGATAACCAGTTAATAATTGATGGATTAAAAAACAATATGACTATTCATTGGAGTGAAACTTTGGGAGTTATACAAACTTACGAAAAGGGAGAACGTGATGAATCTTGTGACTGATCCTTGGTTGCCAGTGACCAATAATGAAAAAAAGCTTTGTTACATCAGTTTAAATCAGCTTTTTGAGAAACCAGATGCATGGTTGGACTTAGTGCTCCGACCACATGAGCGAGTCAGTGTGATGCGCTTTCTAATTTGTATTGTGCAAGCTGCATTGGATGGCCCAGAAGATATTGGTGAATGGAATGAGGCACTGGCTGAGATTCCAAATGCTGGGTTAAAGTACTTGGTTAAATGGCAGGGAAGTTTTAATTTGTTTGATAAGGTAAGACCATTTCTTCAAATAGCAAATTTAGAACCTTTCAATAAAGAACCTACACCAATAACAAAATTAAATTTTACATTCGCTACAGGTAACAATTCTACATTGTTTGATCATGGCGGCATCAATGCGATTAAACGTTATCCAAACCGACAACTTGTGGATGCTAACTTAGTTGTTTCGATATTTACGTTTAACAATTTTTCATTAGGCGGTCTTTATCCACAAGCAACTTGGCAGAACAAAACCACATCTAAGTTAGGTGTTAGAGATGCACCTTGTGCATCACAATCTATGTTGCATTGTTTTGTTAGAAAGGAAAACTTAATTGATACACTTCATGCTAATACATTAACTATAGAGCAACTTGAAGATAAATATGGGGACAATATTGGAGTACCAATTTGGGAATTATTCCCTGAATCACCAGTTGATAATGATGCAGTTAAAAATGCAACCGAAACATATATGGGGCGATTAGTTCCATTAAGCAGGTGGTTGAAAATATTGCCTGATAAAAAGACTATGTTGATGGGAGATGGTTTTGTTTATCCTGTACATCCTCATTTTACCGAAACGACGGCAGTTGTTACTGTTTCAAAGGTAAATAATAAGGAAGAACGTCGAATCTTGGGATGCAAAGCAACGACACCATGGCGAGAGCTCAGCGCATTGACGACAAAACGTATGGGTAATGATGTTGGAGGGTCAACGACAATTGAAAACCAGCCTTTGTCTGAAAGCTATGATCTTCACATATTGGCGTTAAAAAGAGAGCAAGCATCTATTCTTGATACTTTTGAATCGATTCTTCATGTGCCTGATTATTTTTCCTGTTCCGTAGAAAATAGAGCTGCATATAATGATGGTATTACAAAAGCAGAATTCAATGCCAACTTATTGAGTGGGGCAATTCAAATATATATTTCGTTTTTAATGCCTGACATGGTCAATATTGTCAGGAAAGGACTTAGTAAGGATCCTAGAGACAAACTAAAAAAATATGAAAGTGAAAAATATCGTGCCATTAGGGATCGAACCAAAGAAAAGTACATCATTCATTACTGGACATTAATAGAAAAACAACGCCACTTGTTAATGCACTACATTTCATTACTAGGTACTGAGCAAGATCAAAAACGGGAAGAAGCCAAAAAATCTTGGTTAAAAGCTATTAATCAAGCAGTACAAGAAACCTACAAAACCCTATGTACTCAAGAAAGTCCACGCCAAATACGTGCTTATGTTGCAGGTTGGCGGGTATTGTATCCATCTAAATTAAAGAAACTGGAGGTCTCATGAGTCAGACATTCACCGAGAACTTTGTTCAGTATTTGCAAAGTATGCAAAATGATAGAGGCAAGATGGCAACGTTGCGTAAAGGTTTAGTTGAAAATCAGGCTGAAGCAACATGGCCATTATTAAGTCGATTTATTGATTTTAATAATCCTTATCAAATAAAAGCATTACAAACAGCCGCAGGTTTGTTTGCACATCATCCAAAAGATACCCATACAGGTAACTTTGGTAGTTTCTGTTACAAATTATTGAGTGATGATGAAAGAGATAAGATAGCTGAAGGTGGAGCTGGCTCAATATCTAAACACTTTCAATATGCATTAGCGGCAAATGGTGATGAAATATTTGCGCGAGTGAAAAGATTGGTATTGCGAGCAAAAAGAAGTGAAATTCCAGTATCAGTTAATTATATTCAGCTTACGAATGATCTCTTAAACTGGAATTCATACAAAAAGGAAAGGATAAAACTCGCATGGGGCGAAGGGTTCTGGAATATTAACTCTGATAAAGAATCTGTCGAGATTGACAAGGAGAATATTAGCAATGACTAATCTGGTGAAATTATCACTCAGCTATAAACAAATAGCTGAAGAGAAAATTGTTGATAGTTATGCATGGCATAAAAAGGCCTGGATGGTCTTTTCTCATCATCCAGAGTTGGAAGAAAGAAATAAAAAACATGAAAAGGATAAAGGCTCTACTCCATTTTTAAGTCGTTATATGCGTAAAACTAAGCATATTGAGTTATTGCTAGTTTCGGATTATGAACCTAAAAAGCCTAATTGGTGTAGTGCCGAGCAGTGGCAGGTATTGGAAATCAGTGATGGTTATTTATCACAACCCACTTATTTTTTTGATCTATACGCTAATCCAACAAAGACGATTAAAAAACTAGATGAAAACGGTAATTATACAAAACATGGTAGGCGTTTAACTCTTATGGATGATGCGTCTCAGATTGAATGGTTAAGACGAAAAGCTAGTAATCATGGCTTTGTAGTTAGAAATGATGTTCCCCTGCAAATAGATAAACCCGTTGATCATCGGTTTAAGCGTAAAGGTGATAAAGGCCTGCATATCGGTGTGAGATTCCAAGGTGTACTACAAGTGACCGATGATATAGCGTTTAAAAAAGCATTTCGTGAAGGTATTGGCACAGCAAAAGGTTTTGGATTTGGCCTATTGATGATTAAACCCACGAAAAATTGAGTAATAACTAATTTAAGGAAAATCACATGAAACATTTAGAACTTCATATCTTGCAGTCTGTACCAGTCACATGTTTAAACCGTGATGATTTAGGATCACCAAAAACTGCTTTTTTTGGTGGTGTACAGCGGGCTAGAGTTTCTAGTCAAAGTTGGAAGCGAGCAATCCGAGAATACGCCCATGAAATAAGTCCTTTTTTTGAGGGTAAACGTACTCGACTAATTATTGAACCGCTTAAAGATAATTTGATTAGTTTAGGGAAAAGTGAAGATGAAGCTCTGGTGGCCGCCAAGGAAATTGCAGAAGTAATTAGTAAATTAGATGCTGAAGCAGAGAAAAAGACTGGGATATTACGGGTCAAAACAATTCATTACACAAGTGCTGCAGAAATTAAAGCATTGGCGGAACAGTACATTGAGCTTGATGATGCTAAAAAGGCAGTAAAAAAAGTAGGTATGGCTGTTTTAAAAGATGCCGCAGATATTTCACTTTTTGGTCGTATGGTTGCCAATGACCACTCACTGACTATTGAAGGTGCAGCTATGTTTAACCATCCTATTTCAACTCATAAAGTCGATAACGAACTGGACTTTTTCGCGGCTGTGGACGACTGGCAAAAGGAAGGTGAATCTGGGGCGGGTATGACGGGAACCTTAGAATTTAACTCTTCAGTTTATTATCGTTTTGCCGCACTTAATCTGGGAATGCTCGCAGATAAAGAGCATCTTTCATCAATGACAGCGGATGAAAGAAAAGAAGTTGTTTCAACTTTTATTCAATCAACATTGGAAGCTGTACCAGGTATGACTGAATCAAATTCTGGTCGTAAAAACTCCATGAATGGCTATACTCGCCCTGCCTATGTACTTGGAATTGTGCGTGATAAAGGTCATCCAGTTCAATTAATCAATGCTTTTGAAGAACCCGTATGGACAGGAGCTGGTAAAGGAATAATGAAAGTTTCAATAGATACATTGAAAAAAGAGGAAGCAGCGCAAAATAAAACATGGAAGTTAGATAGGCACCAAGTTGAAAGGGCTGTAATGCCAGAAATAGATGTTGATGAATTTATTAAGAGGCTTGTAGCCCATGTCGAATAATAAATTTGTTGCACTGCGTCTTAGTGGTGTAATGCAATCTTGGGGGCTCAATAGTGAGTACACCCATCGAAATTCAGGACTGTTTCCAACAAAAAGTGCGGTATTAGGTTTGTGTTGTGCTGCAAAAGGGCTAGTGCGTGGGTCATGTGAAGAAAAATTATTTCTAGAAAGTGTATCGGATAGCTTAATGACGGCTATTGCTTTACCTCGAATTCGTTCTATAAAGGATAAATCTTGGCAGGTGAATGTTAGGCGTATTGAAGATTTTCACACTGTTGAAAACACAAAAACAGCTTCTGGTTCACCTAGTAAACATGCAGTGATGACATATCGGCAATATCTTTGTGATGCAGATTTTGTTGTTTTACTTCAAGTCTCAGAAAAGGTAGCAGATAAGCTTGCTAAAAACCTGTCTGATCCTCAATGGGGTGTTTGGCTTGGGCGCAAAAGTTGTATTCCAAGCTCCCCTGTTTTTGCGGGTGTGTTTAATTCTGTTGATGACATTTGCGTCACACTACTAAATGCTAAAACACTTGATGATTTTACTTATCAACAGGAGGTTTTGTCTTTTTCAGAAGGCACAGACACGTTGATGGATGTGCCGCTTGATTATGCGATAGATAAACGTGAACGAGGACAGAGGCGGGTAACTATTCATGATGCAAAATTGTAGGTAGAAAATAAATTAGTTGGAGAATAATTGTATTAACTTTATGGATAATAAGCATGTTTTTGAATTAGGGTTGAAAAAGGAATTCCAATGAAACCCAAACTCAAAGTTCCAGAACAAGAAATAGCCACTCACACTAAAGAAGGTGTTGAGTATATCTGTATTACCGATATTGCTAAGTTCAAGAACCCTGATAGAGCTGGGCAGGTAATAGGTAATTGGTTGCGAAACAGAAATACGATTGAATTCTTAGGTATCTGGGAACAGCTTAATAACCCTGATTTTAAAGTCATCGAATTCGATGACTTTAAAAAAGAAGCAGGTCTTAACAGCTTTACCCTTACCCCAAAGCAGTGGATTGAAAAAACAGGTGCAATTGGCATTAACTGACGAGTGCCATCATCTTAGTTTAAAGGAGTGACAGAATGAGTTTTATTCCCCTGAAACCAATTCCTATCAAAGATCGCAATTCCATGATTTTTGTGGGTATGGGGCGAATTGATGTGAAAGATGGTGCTTTTGTGGTTGTGGATGAGGTCAATGGTGAACGCATGTTGATCCCTGTTGGCTCACTTGCCTGCTTAATGTTGGAGCCAGGGACTCGTATTAGCCATGCTGCGATCAGGTTAGCAGCTGTGACAGGCACATTGGTGATCTGGGTTGGCGAAGCGGGTGTTCGTTTATACTCTGCTGGACAGCCTGGTGGAGCGCGATCGGATAAGTTGTTATATCAGGCTAAATTGGCACTAGATGCAGATTTGCGTTTAAAAGTTGTTCGTAAAATGTTTGAAGTTCGTTTTGGAGAACCTGCGCCGCAAAGACGAAGTGTTGAACAATTAAGAGGTATTGAAGGTGCCCGTGTTCGAAAAATCTATCAACTTTTAGCGAAACAATATGGTGTCAAATGGCAGGGTAGAAACTATGATCATACTAACTGGGAAAAAGGAGATGTTGCTAATCGGTGTCTGAGTGCGGCGACTTCTTGTTTATATGGTGTAACAGAAGCAGCTATTCTGGCTGCAGGTTATGCACCAGCAATTGGGTTTGTACATAGTGGAAAGCCATTATCATTTGTTTATGATATTGCCGATTTAATCAAGTTTGAAACAGTGGTTCCCATTGCATTTAAGATCGCAGGGAAAAATCCATATCAATCTGATCGAGAAGTACGAATTGCCTGTCGAGATGTTTTTCGTACCAGTAAAGTCCTTAAACGATTAATCCCACTAATAGAAGAAGTTCTTGCAGCTGGAGAAATTTTACCACCTCTGCCACCAGAAGACTCCCAACCACCCGCTATACCAGAACCTGAATCAATCGGTGATATTGGGCATAGGAGTAAATAACTATGAGTATGTTGGTGGTTGTGACTGAGGCTGTACCTCCCAGATTAAGAGGTCGATTGGCTGTGTGGTTGTTAGAGATCAGGGCTGGTGTTTATATTGGCGATGTCTCTCGCCGGATAAGAGAAATGATTTGGGAGCACATCAATGAGCTGGCAGAAGACGGCAATGTAGTCATGGGATGGGCGACTAATACCGAATCAGGTTTTGATTTTGTTACCTATGGTGAAAACCGTCGGATCCCAATTGATTTTGATGGTTTAAGACTAGTAAAGTTTTTACCTGAAACGCCATAAATTGCTCTTTAACAACTTGTAAAAAATCGGTAGAATTTTATTACTGGTATTTTCCTTTAAGAATCAATCATGTATTCTTAGTGTGTTCCCCGTGCCCACGGGGATGAACCGCTTCAGAAGCTAATATCCAACACAGCGATCAGGTGTTCCCCGTGCCCACGGGGATGAACCGACGTCCATCATTAACCAGCTCAATATCAGATCGTGTTCCCCGTGCCCACGGGGATGAACCGTTCATTTTTTAGCTCCGCTGTTAAGTAGTTTCGTGTTCCCCGTGCCCACGGGGATGAACCGCACGAATTGCATACAATGCGCGGAATCATATCGTGTTCCCCGTGCCCACGGGGATGAACCGTTGGAATGTCAAACTGCGATACTGTGGACCAGGTGTTCCCCGTGCCCACGGGGATGAACCGAGCCTGGAGATTAAACCAGACATTTCCTGAGCGTGTTCCCCGTGCCCACG
>JBFFIY010000081.1:0-21007 GCA_041556195.1 Enterobacterales bacterium | reverse complement strand
GCCAGTCATCAAAACGATTTTTCGTCTGTTATCGGTTTTAACCTTGAAACTTTCAGGTTGGAAAGTCCAGGGACATTTACCAGCTACAGGTAAATGCGTCATGATTGCTGCCCCTCATACCAGTAATTGGGATCTTGTTTATATGCTGATGGTTAGTTTTGCACTGAAAAGACCTATATATTGGCTCGGTAAAGAACAAATCTTTAAATTTCCTTTTAAAAGCTTTATGAAATGGGCTGGTGGCATTCCTGTGGATAGGAGCCAATCCACCAATATGGTGGATTATGCTGTAAAAGTTTTTCAATCGGTAGATAACATGGTATTAACGGTGCCTCCAGAAGGCACACGCTCAAAAGTTGTCTATTGGAGAACTGGTTTTTATCATATAGCTCACCAGGCGGGTGTGCCTATTTATCTTGGATTTTTGGACTATAAAAAGAAAATTGGTGGAATTGGTCCCAAGGTTATAACTAGCGGAAATATAGAGGAAGATATGGTTGAGATAAAAAAATTCTATCAGGATGTACAGGGTAGGCACCCCTCCAAACATATCAAGGACATCCACTGAAGATTTGAAGGGTTAAATCTGGGCTACAATCTCTCGAAACTCGATAAAAATGCAGGAGCAATTTTTAAACAGCTTTAGCTGGCCCGAAGGGTAAGCAACATGGATGTTGTGAATCAACTCGAAACTCGTCTGATCAACCATCCGAAGTAATGGTGTTGATAAGTTCTGCTAAAACAGCTTCTGATTTATCGTTGGCTACCTGACAGGTTCCAGCATTGCGATGTCCACCCCCATCATATTTTAAACAGAGTTCACCAATATGAGTTTGATGACTACGATTAATGATAGAGCCACCAATAGCGAATACCATATTTTGTTTTCTTAAGCCCCAAATTTGATGGATGGATATGTTGCACTGCGGGTATAGAGCATAAATCATAAAACGGTTGCCAGCGTAAATAGTTTCTTCATTCCTTAAATCTAAGATGACCAGATTGTTGTGAATCGATGAACACCTTTCCAACTGTTCTTTAAATTGTTGAGCATGTTCCTGGTATAAGGCCACTCGCTCTTTCACATCATCAAGTTCAATGATCTCGTCAATGCTGTGATCTCGGCAATAATCGATAAGTTCCATCATTAATTGATAGTTAGAGACTCTAAATTCTCTAAATCGACCTAGTCCGGTTCTGGAATCCATTAAAAAATTGAGTAAAACCCAGCCATCAGGATTTAGAATTTCTTCCTTACTAAATTGGGCCGAATCAGCTTTATCGACAGCTTGCATCATATCCAGTGAAACATTGGGAAATTTTTCTTTGCCACCGTAATAATCATAAACCACTCTGGCTGCAGATGGTGCGTTGGAATCAATAATATGATTATCCGGGTTCTCTTCTCCACGGCGAGTGAGCTCTGAGGCATGATGATCAAAACTTAAATGACAACCCGCAACATAGGGTAAGTTGGTGGTTATATCTCTCGAAGTGATATCTATGGTGCCATCTTGCATGTCTTTTGGGTGAACAAAGAGAATATCATCAATCAACTTAAGTTCTTTAAGCAGTACAGCGCATACCAAACCATCGAAGTCACTACGAGTTACAAGTCTAAACGTTTCATCTGCCACAGGGCTGCTCCATTTATTATAATAAAAGGTATCTATAAAAAGTAACCTTCTAATTTTATCATAGCTGAATTCAAAGTGCTTGTAGGAGAAATTAATTCAATTTAACCTGAAAATACAGGTTAAAATGCTGCTAATAGCCTCAAAGGAAGCTTGACAGAGTTTCCATAACTAAGTTATACCATTGTTAATCCCTATGGATTTATTTATTAACTTATTGAAAATTAGGAGAAATATTATGAAGCCATTGCTTCTACTAGCGGGTTTGTTTTTGATGAATTCATTCGTTCTTAACTCAGCATTCGCAGTGGATGACTTCGATGTTGTTGCTGAAAAATTAAAAGCGGCCTTAGCATCAGAATTGAGAACTGAGAACGAAAAAGAAAGAGATCGTAATAGAAGACCTACAGATACTTTGAAATTTTTTGGATTAAGGGATGACATGAAAGTTATTGAATTGATCCCGGGAGGAGGTTGGTATAGTAAATTATTAGCCCCTGTTTTAGCCGAGAAAGGAGAATTCTATGTGTCACTTTGGGCTGGTAGAGTTAAAGAGAAGTTATTTCCACTACCCGCTTTTAATAAAGCGAAACATCTTGATGTTGGGGTTAGTCCATCAAGAGTTGAGGGGACAAGATTTTACACCATTGCTCCTTTTGACTTTGGTATCAAAGATGTAGACATCATCTTCACTTTTAGAAACTATCATAATCTTACTCAGGAAGGCAGAATGGAAATCAACAAAGCAGCTCTTAAGGCCTTAAAACCTGGTGGCATTTACGCCGTGGTAGATCATACCAGACGACACATGCAAAAACTCAATGACGAGAATGGTCGCCGGGTTGATCCTGTTCAGGCTATTAAAGAAATTGAACAGTCTGGATTTGAATTCGTCGATTATTCATCAATTCATTCCAAGGCTGATGATGAGTTACGTTATGAAGTAGGCCGCAAATCAGTTGCAGGGAATACTGATCGTTTTACTTTTAAGTTTAGAAAACCAGTCAAATAATAATCTCATTATTGAGATGATAAATTTATCATCTCAATTTTTCCTACTTAGGGTAAAATACCCCTAATCATTCAAGATGCTTGATTCAGAGTGACTGAGGCTGCTCAATTCAAGGCGCATGAATGAAATAATGGTAGTTCCCTTATGAGTTTCATGCAACAAAGAAGTGAGTTGCCTCAGTCACTTCTACGATGGGTTTAAAATCACTTTATGCTTCGTTCTTGATTTCGATAAGGGAATAACCATTGTCTTCAATCAACGCCTTGCCTAAAGCGATTTTAAATCCCACTGAAACCAGTATCTTGAATGATTAGGGGTATCAACTTGTCGTTCTCAGCAATATCAACAATAGATGAAATGGGGTGCATAGCTGATTGTGAACAGTTACATTCTCCTAATTGCAATGAACGCCCAGAGGGTGTTCAACCCTCATTATTAGTTATACATGCGATTAGTTTGCCGCCAGGTGAATATGGAGGTTCTTATATTAGTCAATTTTTTACCAATCAATTAAAAATAGACTCACATCCTTATTTTGAAACAATTTCTTCGCTGCAGGTATCATCTCATTTCCTCATAGAACGAAGTGGTAAAGTTACACAGTTTGTGTCAACCGAACAACGTGCCTGGCATGCGGGGCAGTCAGAATTTAATGGTAAAACAAATTGCAACGACTATTCTATAGGTATAGAGCTTGAAGGAACGGATGACTCTCCTTTTACAGAAGTGCAATATCAAAAATTAGCATTACTGACCAAAGTAATACAACACAAATATCCGGTGATCGGTCAACAGAGGATTGTTGGCCATTCAGATATTGCTCCCAGGCGTAAAACTGATCCAGGTAAATTTTTTGAATGGGAAAAGTACTTTAATTTGTTAAGTTAAGCTAAGCTTATTGTAATGTTCTTATCTTGAGCTCAGGTTACTTAATCTCAGTACTAGAAAATCTCTTAAGCAGAGTTCAGGTTATGCGAACGCAGTATCACTTAAAGGTGACTTGATACACCGTAGTTTTATGTTAAGCCTGAATGAGGTGTAAATGGACACATCAACAGTCATATTACATATCGCTATTATCCTTATAACAGCTCGCATTTTTGGTGAAATTGCTGCCTACTTTAGCGTGCCTGCAGTTATTGGAGAGTTGTGTGCAGGCATAATTCTGGGTCCAACGCTGTTTGGATTGGTTGCAGCGGGAGGTGTGATCCATATTCTGGCAGAAGTTGGTATTATTTTACTGTTATTTCAAATCGGGCTCGAATCAAATGTCAGCGATCTGGTATCCTCTGGCGTCAAATCTGTTATTGTGGCATTGGGTGGATTTATTTTTCCATTTATTCTTTGTTTTTCTCTGAGCTACTTCTGGTTCGAATTAACGACTTTGGTCTCATTATTAGTTGCTGGAACCATGACTGCAACGAGTATTGGTATTACCATGCGTTCATTATCTGATCTGGGTAAAGATAAAAGCAAAGAAGGGCAAATTGTTTTGGGCGCGGCGGTGCTGGATGATATTCTCGGCGTTTTATTACTGGCTATTTTGTTTGATTTTTCCATCAAAGGGAGTGTTGATTTGGCTGGAATGGCGAGAATATTACTGTTCATGTTTGTATTCTTTTTTATAGCGCCTACCATAGCAAAAATAATGAGTTATCTTATCAGACGCTTCGAATCAGTTAGTAAAACCCCAGGAATTGTCCCAACGACCATTGTATCCCTTGTTCTATTTTTAGCATGGCTTTCTCATGCAATAGGGATCCCTGAACTATTGGGTGGTTTTGCCACAGGACTGGCTCTTTCAAGGCGTTTTTTCATACCCTTTGGGGTAGCGTTAAAGGCGGATGAAAATTTTTCAATTCATGTGCATCAACAAATGAAACCTATTATTCAACTTTTCACACCAATATTTTTTGTAACTGTAGGACTTTCACTTGATTTAAGTGCCATCGATTTTACTTCTCAGTTTTTCTGGTATTTTTCCATTACACTATCAGCTGTCGCAGTCGTATCTAAAATGGGTGGGGCTCTGCTTATCAGAGAAAAATTTGTACGCAAAATAGCCATCGGAATGGCAATGGTTCCAAGGGGAGAAGTCGGATTAATTTTTGCTGAACTGGGGCGCACTTCTGGATTATTTAATAATGAAATTTATGCAACCGTTGTCATTGTTATTGCTTACACCACGATATTTTCGCCATTTTGGTTACGTTTGTTTTACAAACATTTTGGAAAACATATTGAAGATCAGCGGAGATAAAAATAGAAGGGGAGTATTTTTGCTGTAGGATTTGATAAGTTTATTTACATGGAAGTTATGTCCATTCTCTGCATTCTGTCAGTAATGACTTTTGTAGATTCCTTACACTTGAACCTCCTTGGTTTTATTCCCCGCAGCTTGTGGCGGAGATATTTTTTAAAGAATGTGAACCAGATTAGATTGTCAAAATAAAAATAAAAATAAGAATGAGAATGAGATGTACTACAAATTCAGAAAATTCTCTGTTAGTTTAGAAATCTCTAAGAGATGAAGTTTAAAACATAGAAGTGAAGGGCCGTTTCAAACACATTAGTAACCACACAAAAAAGTACGCTGAGCATTGAAAGTAGTAGATTGATAAAATATATGTGAAGCAGTTAAACTTTTCCAGTGACAATCAAATCTTACAACTTTTCCATCAAAATATGCTATTTTCTTCCTCATTGAGGTTTTTGGGTACAGCATTTTTATGGATACACTAAACAAAGTTCTAAATGCACTCAGCTTTAGTAGTAGCTTTTATTATTCAGTCCGGTTTGATGGAGTGTGGGGGGTAAAGATCCCACAATTTAAGAATGTGTCTCGTTTTCATATTTGTTGCACAGGAAAATGTTGCTTCAAAATATCTGGATTGGACAAGCTGATTGAGCTATTGCCCGGAGATATGCTAATCATACCTCACGGTGCTTCTCACACCTTGTTGGACTCACCCGATACACCAGTGATTGATCTTGATGATGTCTTTATACGCACAAACTACAATGGCTCAAAAGTTTTCGAGTATGGCTCTCAAGAAGGAGAAACCTTTAGTGAACTATTGTGTGGACACTTTGAGTTTGTTAACACTCTGGAACATCCACTAATTAAGCAACTACCGCCATTTATATTGCTTCGTCGGCCACAATATAATGAATTTAAGTGGCTTCGTGATGCGCTTGTTGAGCATACACACGAGAATATGTTGGATAAGTCTGCCAATCAGACAATCATCAATCGTTTGTCGGAAATTGTTTTTACTCTGGCAGTACAAAAGTGGCAGGAGGAGCAACAGGGTTCTGATGGTTTTCTGGCGGCCATTGCTGATCCGCAACTTTCTAAAGCTATCCGAGCTTTTCACCACAACAGTGAACAACGTTGGACAATCGAAGAACTCGCCAGCCAGGCATTTATGTCGCGTACCCAATTTGTTGAACGTTTCACCAATCTGGTTAAAATGCCTCCAATTCAGTATATAACCTTATGGCGTATGACCAACGCGCAGAAATTACTTCGGGATAGTAATGAGTCGATACAAAATATTGCAAATAGATCGGGTTATAAATCGATAACTGCATTTAGCAAAGCCTTTAAACGTTATACCAACCAGGCCCCGGGAGAATATCGTAAAGCCTTCAAAGAAAATTTAATTACGACTAAATAACACTCTAATTTGCTAATCCTCATCTGGGCAATAAACCTGACTTATTCTATTTATAAGCTTGTCGGGTATTCTCTTTTACCCGACAGAAAATACTCATATTTAGGTTTTCATTTCTTTTCACTACATACATAAACAACCTTCAAATTAACTGGTTAATCATAAATAATCTCAACTCAGGATAAGACAGGTCACCTAATTACATTAAATAAGTATAAACGGCTAACAAAACCGACTGAACAGTCATTTCAATTAAAGGTATATCGCTTTACGATGATGTAGCAAAAAAATAACATTTATGAGGATAAAAAATGAAGAAAGTAATGGCTACGTTAACAGTTGCTCTTAGCATAGGGTTATGGTTTAACATCCAGCCAGCTTATGCTGGCGGCATGTCTGGTAAAAACATATATAAATTTAATCAAAAATGAGAACTGCTTCGCCCTGAAGGTTACCGTGAGTGGGTTTATGTGGGGACACCACTGACCCCGAATGAATTAAATGACGGAAAAGCTGCTTTTCCAGAATTCCATAATGTGTACATCGATCCTGAAAGTTTTGCCTATTGGAAGGAAAAAGGTGAATTTCGTGATGGAACTATTCTGATAAAGGAATTGCTTAGCGTTGGCTCTAAAGCTGCAGTGAGTGGTAATGGTTATTTTATGGGAGAGTTTATTGGCCTGGAAGCAACAGTCAAAAGTAAGAAACACTTTCCTCAAGAGCCCGGTAATTGGGCTTACTTTAGTTTTACCAACCATAAAAACCCAAAAAAATTAAGTAGCAAAGCTACGGCGTTCCCAACCGCTTCTTGTGCTTCATGCCATAAAACTTCGGCTAAGTTTGATATGGTATTTACTCAATATTATCCCGTACTTAGCGATTCTAAGGGTAAAGGAAAATAGTCAACCTGATAGCTTGCCACGGATGGCCCTTAAAATATTACTTTAGACTGAGATTAAAAATCAAATGAATAACAAATTACTAAATCTATTTTTTATAACTATTATTAACCTGCTTGTTTTATCAGCATGCGCTCAGAAAGATGTTGCGGTTGTAGAAGAGTTTAGCAGTGTCTCCACTGAGGGACTAATGGCTAAGAAAAACGATTAAACGGACATTGATAATGTTTCAATGAACTCCATATTATTCAAGAGTGAGCTTTTAACTTGTTTGAGACTTAGTCTGTTATTAGAATATCTTTATCGATCTAAAATGGAGTAATCATTATGAATAAATCCTTCAATTCACTTACAGTTGAAGAGAAACGAGTCATTGTAAACAAGGGAACCGAACGTCCTTTCAGTGGCAAGTACAACGATTTTACTGGAGAAGGTGTATATATTTGCAAGCAGTGCAGTGCGCCACTTTATAATTCAGAGCACAAGTTTCCTTCCCATTGCGGCTGGCCGAGTTTTGATGATGAAATTTCCGGAGCTATCAGGCGCAAAGTTGATTCCGATGGCCGACGCACAGAAATACTGTGTGCACAGTGCGACGGTCATCTGGGACATGTATTTGAAGGTGAGGGGATGACAGATAAAAATATCCGTCACTGTGTCAACTCTGTTTCCATGAGTTTTGTCAGCCGCGATGAAATACAGAATAATCAAAATAAAAAATAATAGAACTAAAATAATAGAACTAAAATAATAGAACTAAAATAATAGAACAGTCAAATCTAAACAACAAAAAGATATTTCCCGGATTCAAAATAAGCTGAGTTTTTCAAGATTGATGTGTCTTAATAAGTCCTACCGTATTGGTGTTGCAAATACTGTTGCAAGCCCACCGCCCCTGGTTCTCAGGTTGGTTGTTTGACCCTGGTATAAACGTGCTGAAAGCTGTTGAATCTTACCCTTATAGGTCACGCAACGAATATCGAGTTTTAGAGATTCTTTTTCACCGTCGATAATAATTTGTCGTTCACTGGGGGGAACCATAGCCTGGGCAATGTAGTCACTATTAATAATATTTTCCCATACTTTTCGCGTTAACTTTGCACCACGATAGGCACCGCGACTAGCGTATCCCGTAGTAGGTTTGAAAAAGAGTTGTTTGCGTTTTTTCCATAGTTCGTCAGCGTTATCTTGGGTGACTGCTACTGTGGCAGGCAATGATTGGGTTAATGCATCAATAGCATTATCTTCAATACCCAAACTCTTTAATTGTTCGGCATTTGAAAGCAAAGGTAAATTTCCTTTATCAGCATAGAGAGCGTATATATGTGGAGATGGAGTAAATACTGCCAGTCCTTGTTGATATGCCTGGTTTAAACACGCAGATTCAGGTGTTTCCAGATAAAAATCGGTGAGTCGATTATAGACGAGATCTATCTTTTGCTCTCCCAACATCAATGTGTTTTGTTTTATGGCGAAATCAGCGGGATCGGCGATCACTGCCTTTATTCCGTGTCTTTCAAAGAGAGATTGAGTCAGTAAGAACTCCGGGTATAGGAACTGTGTCGTTGGTTCATTATCAACAATCGCAATTGTATTTAAGGTTTTGTCGGGGCATTGTAGTTGCCATTCCTGTTTGAACATTGCAATCAGCTCATTTTCTACTTCCTCGAATTTTGGCTTTCCACTAAAGCAAGCCATCACTTCATCGCAACAGGCTCGTTGCGCGTCGGCCAAATATAGATTGAGTAAAACTCCTCCCGCATTGGTATTAACTTCAATCAACTTTGGGCCTTCTTCGCCAAGATGAAAATCGTAACCAAAAAAAACACCGCGTGGCCCAAAGTCTTGCTGGGCAATAACAGGTGCATTAGTCAGAACCAGAACATGATAATTTTTATTATGGGCGATACTTTCTACCGCATGAATTAGCTGTTCCATTTTTTGAATATGTTCCTGCCATAGAAAAACAGGTGAGCTGGCAAATAAATGCTTATAAACACCCTGGAGCTGCTCAGGAAGGCCTACATCACTCAGATGTGCCTTCAGATCGCGTTGCAAGACTTCTTTGTCTACTGTTATACAGTGACAGTCTTTGTTGAGAGTCTTTGTAAGATTATTTCCCAGGGACATCTTTTCCTCCAACTGGCGGTGAACTACTATCATAGGGCATCCAATTTTAACCCAAATTCAAATGATAAAAAATGAATTTAAATATGAACTATTCCGACAAATTTTCATTTATGGCAAAATTTTGATGTTTTTATGCTAGATTTAAATTGAAGAATGTAATCAGGGTGACCTTCAAATCTATTATGACAAGCCTAAGGAGACGATAATGGAATTGGAAAATAATGAACAAGACAAAAATGAGCAAAATAGTGAATTTGCAACTGATGAACTGGAAATAAATGATCTTACACAAAAAGAAGAAGACGATATCGTCACTTATTCGAGTGGCGGTATTTTATCAGTAGCAATATTATCAGCTATTTTTGCAGTACTGGTTTTATCCTTTTTGCCTGATCAGGAATTAATTGTTAGTTTGTTTGTGGCTGGCCTGGCGGGAGCACTTTTCGGCTGGATTTTCTTTGCTTTAACTCAGGCACAAAAAGATAAACTTAAGTCAAATACAAAAAATGGAAGGCCGATGTAAAAGAATGTACAAAGAAAACCAAAGGTTGTAAAGATGCCATCAAATGGGACAATGTAAAAGATTATCTACCTGATGGGGCTGGTGAGCCAGATCCTGAGAAAAAGAAAAAAATTAAGGCAAAAACTAAAGAAATTATCGACTATGTGGATAGTATTAGAGAGTATGAAAAAATAGCGAAAGATTTGAAATGTGTTTAAGGAGATTTAAAGAATCATAACAGGACACTCCAATTTAAAGTTGGAAGGTTAGATTGTCCAAATAAGGTTGGGGTGTCCTGCAAAATGGCGAAAGCGCCAAAGACGTGCTCTGCCCCTTGTGTGTTAGGCTCGTGAAATATAGGTAATAGGATGAAGTCAAATTCATTGTTGAAGTTTATGTTTATCCTTGGTGCTATAGTTGATGGGGTGATCGCGGTATCATGGTTCCTGATAGCATCTGGATGGGAAATACCAAATATTCTAAATGGATATATTGGAACAGGCCTGGATTATCAATTTGCGATGTATGTCGGGGCTATGTTTATGACGGGGTGGACTGTGCTGTTGATCTGGGGTGCATTAAAGCCAGTTGATAGAAGAGGCATTCTTCTTATTACCTCTGGATTTCTTTTGCTTTCAGTCATTATTGAACTAGTATTTTTTAGTAATATTCTGGGTGGATTGTTATTTGCATTCGGTGTAACTAAACGCTTAGCTTTGTGCGTGTTATTTTCAACAGCTTATGTTTATTCATTAAAACAAAGGGTAGCTGATGTTGCATAATCAGTGCTTCAACATGGAGCGTTTTTTAGCTGTGTTTTTTGGTTTTCGTTCCACTCTAAACCAAAAAATCTATCTAAAAAATAGCCAGTTAAGCTAGACGTTAAGTTTCCGGGAGAATTATGCCCTTTACTCCAATTCACATGGGTCCAGGAATTTTTATAAAGGCTATCTTGCAGAGTAGTTTTAGCTTGATGGTTTTTGGTTGGACTCAGATCATAATGGATATTCAACCATTACTAGTCATGATCACAGGCAAGGGGCATCTCCACGGTTTTACCCATACTTATATTGGTGCAATATTAATAGCTGTAATTTCTGCACTATCTGGAAAATATCTTTCTGAACTGGGTCTCAAAATATCAGGTGTAACCAAAGAGCAACCTATTACTATTTTATGGTGGGTAGCATTTCTAAGTGCTGCTATTGGTAGTTTCAGCCACGTATTTTTAGATAGTATTATGCATACTGATGTAGAGCCTTTTTTCCCGATTACTCTCATCAATAATTTTCATGGCCTCGTTTCTATTGAGATATTGTATAAATTTTGTTTATATAGCGGTTTAGTTGGTGCAGTAATTTATTATGTGGTGGGCTGGCGTACCAATAAAACTTAACCAGGCAATCTTGCGGTGTTAGACCAAGAAACACTTAAACAATTTGATTTTAAGAAGGAGGTCACCATGCATAAAGGTTCTTGCATTTGTGGGGCCATAACTTTGGAAGTTAAGGGAAATCTGTCTCCTGCTGAAGCATGCCATTGTACTAAGTGCCGCAAGTGGTCGGGGCATGTTGGTGTGGGAGTTGAAGTACCTCGTTCCGTATTGACGATTCAAGGCGTTGAAAATATTTCGTGGTTTCAATCTTCCGAAAAGGCAAGACGAGGTTTTTGTTCCACATGTGGTACATCACTCTTCTTTGATCCCATTGATAAAGAAAAGCACAATTGGATTGGCATCTTGATGGGAGCATTTGATACTCCGACTGAAACAAAGCTGGCGAATCATATTTTTACAGCCGAAAAAGGTGATTATTACGAGATCACAGATGGATTACCGCAGAATGAGTATTGAATAAGTAACATGGACATAAGTTGCTTCAATACGTCTTGTATCACATCATTATTCAAAGAGTACAAATGATGCTGAATAAAACTGAACGTTTAATCTGTAAACACAGCAATCAGAGAGGCCATATTGAGCTAGGGATCACTCTGGCTATCTGGATCATCCTGGGAGCCATTGCTTATCTCTCTTACGTCTCGGAAGGAGAACCTTTTGAAATGTGGTTCTCCTGGCTCTGGTGGGCTAAGGGGCTTTCTATTGTTGGCATAATTGCCATCTTGCTTATCGGCAGAATATTCGAAAATTCCAGACAATGGCCAAAGTTGCCGCCTGATGATGAGCACCAGTAAAAGAGCAGTAAGAGTTAAATTTCTTTCATACCTACTGAAAAAACCTACGCCGAATGTGAAGAGATTTCACCTGATTGTTCATGAATTGTTAGTTAATTTTTCTGATAATCTGTTATTTAGGAAGCCTAGAGTGACCCCAATTAATATCCCTAGTGTAATAAGCTCAAATAGATCATATTTACCTGAGACCCACCAGAGCACTGCGAACATAACAAGTTTGATAATATCTTCGATAATCGATTCGCCCATCACAGAGATAACAATTGCTACGAGGAAAGATAAAAGGCATGCAACAATAACACTGATGCTGAACAATGAAGGGCCGTTAGCATCAAGTACATTACCAAATCATAGTGTTGCTATGGATGCAATCAGTCCAAAGATAACTGCTCTGAATAGTTGGGTTTTCTCAGCTCCAGAAAGCCCTCCCTTTGTTTCTTGCTCCATTTCGCTCATTTCAATTTCTCTCCAAACAGGTAGGACAACAGCATAGCTAGAAATCCAAGGCAGAAAAAACCGATCCCGAAAACAATCAGTCACCACTTCCACTACTGTATCAACAGTCCAAAACCGATGCACCCAGTGCAAACCATGGCAGAGCCATCATTTCAAAACAACCGAAGCCAGGATTATTTCCATAATTTTCTGGCAGTGTTTTTCTGACGAATTTAACGCACTGATAACTGATACCGATCCCTGAAATGATCAGCAGAATGAAACCAAATTTTTCCCACACCTTTATCACCCCCTGATAATCTGAATATTCTTGCCTCTATGCGATGACATGGCTCTGCTAAAAGTTAACTTTTTACGATCAGTATTGTCACCTGTTTGGTCCATAGCACTTTGGAACTTGGTTAACCTGAACTCGGGATAAGAATAGTCAAAAAACTATTAAATATTAGTGAGTTATAAATACTTTATAGATAACAATGTGTTATCACAGGGTTAAAATCTGTTCAGTGCAAATATTTTAGTGGTTATCACCAAAAGTAGACGCTTTAAGCGAGGCGGACTAGCGTAGCAATAACTCGCTATTGGTAGCTAGTTCAACGCAGAAAACCGCTAAAATAGTTGTGCTGGGTGGCTGTTCTTATCCCGAGCTCAGGTTACTTAACGCATGCCGTCTAAAATATAGTCTATAATTTGGATTAGAGCGACTACCTCATTCGCACAGGTTTGAACCTGAATTCATCAGTTGACCGCTACATGAGGAATCTAGGTTGAAGGAAGGTTGTCCTTAGCTTTTGTAAAACAGGAGTATCTATCAGTCTGTGAAGCAAAAAATTATTATTGTGCTTTCTTGCGTTCTAATTCTGGCAATGTTTTGGAGTGGGAGTTATTTGATGAATAATGATACTAATGATCACACTTATTTTCCTTCACCTGAAGAAGCCATACCGATCATTGCTGATCTCCTGATAAAGAAAGATTTTAATACGTTGGCGAAATATTATGATTTGGCTCATTCTGAGATCAAGTTAGCCGATCTGAAGAGTGGTGATTTCTTCATTCGTAAAGAGCGACCTGAAATTGCACATCCTGCTGAATTCTGGCGCTACAAGCACCCTTTTTCACCCGGGTTCACCTACAGCAGTTTGACTGCGGGACCCAGGGAAAATGTTTACCTGATCCGTGTCGAGATCGTTATTGATCAGGGTGCAGCTTCTCCGAGTCAGGAGGGTTACGATTCTTTCTACATGATTAGTTCGGCCAAAGGCTGGCAAATCTTGCCAGATGTTGTTGACGAAGACAAGAATACAGAACAGCCATCAATAATTACCGAGGCATTAGCCTCACCTCCATGGAAAATTGAGAAAATATAACAAATTTTAAATGACTGAAATAAACGTCAAGAGGAAATTCGCAAATAGCCAATAAACAACCGACAGCTATTGACTGTGAGTTCAGGTTAAGTAATTTGATCTGAATATAAAAAAAGGCGGCCAATGGCCACCTTTTTAATCTCATCCTGATAGTGCATCCTGCAACTTCCTTATTTATCCACTCGAATTGGGTATTAAGCCTATCCGTTAGCTTCAATCCCTTTCTCGTCCTTGATACGCATCCTTGCTACAAAATTAATTCTAATCAAATCTAAAAATGAAACAAGGTATGTGATTTTGACCGGGGCGGTTAAATAAGGATGTCTATTTTTATATTTGTAAATACCTATTGTTAATCAGATAGTTAGAGTTTTTTCTTGATACTGTTAAAAAAAATGACAATAAAAAAGAGTCGATATCCTGTCTCTTTATAAGCCTTCTCTTACAGTTGCAATGGCGGATCTCCCACAAAGAGATTTCATGTCATTAATACAAATTAGTATTCGTGTACAAAACGCATATTGATTAATAGCTTGAATCTATTGAGATTATAAAATTAATTAATTAGATTAATTGATATATGTGAATTATGCTACCGTTCCTGACAGTTAGTGTCTGGTTCAAAATTTACGATTAGAACGAAAAATAAACAACTAATAACTAAGAGGATCTTACTATAATGTTAAAATCTCATGAAGGTCAAAGCGTACCTGTACTATCTATTCCTGTAATGACTGAAGATGGGTGGAGTGCCATTGATACTGAAGCACTTTTTAAAAATAGAACAGTGGTTGTTTTTTCCCTTCCAGGAGCCTTTACTCCGACTTGTTCTGCCAGTCATCTACCCAGGTACATTGAGTTAGCATCAGCTTTTAAAAGCAATGGTGTTGATGAGATTGTTTGTGTGTCAGTCAATGATACTTTTGCGATGAATGCCTGGAGTCAGGATCAGAATTCAGAGAATATTACATTACTGCCAGATGGAAATGGTGAGTTTACCAAGGGAATGGGTATGTTAGTGGATAAATCTGCCATAGGTTTTGGAAATCGTTCATGGCGTTATTCCATGTTGGTTAAAAATGGGATTGTTAGAAAAATGTTTATTGAGGAAGAAGTAGCTGGCGATCCATTTGAAGTGAGTGATGCTGATACTATGCTTAACTATATTAATCCAGAAGCAAAAAAACCAGACTTTGTCACTTTATTTACAAAGTCTGGTTGCCCACATTGCACCAGGGCGAAAAAGTTATTAACTGATAAAGGTTTCAGTTTTGAAGAAGTTGAAATTGGTAAACAAATTACTTCTAGAACTTTGCGAGCAGTAGCTGGCAGAACCTCAACACCGCAAATCTTTATTGCAGGTAAACACATTGGCGGCGTTGATGAATTACAAAGTTATTTAGATAACGCCGCTGTAAAATTAATAGAGTCCCTGGCTAAAAGAATCAACATTTGATTTAGCCAGGGTATTTACTCCTAATCATGAAAAATGGCACCCAGAATTAATCCTGTCGCTAGAACATCCAAAACACTGTTGTCTATATGTCCACAGTAGGGTGTGTGGTGATGTGGATGATAGACACCATGGAGATCTCTAGATCCGTAATCAAAGCTATGATAGTTACCATAGTTGTCATGGTAGCCATAGTAGTGACCATACTTCTTGTGTGAATACTTCTTGTGTGTATAATTATGGCGTGAATAGTGGTTGTGTGAAACATTCCTATAAGAACGATTTCGATGAGAACGGTTATAACGATGATTGTTAGAATAGTAATGGCCATCGTCATAGTTATGACGACCATGATTTCCAGGATGATAGGCAGAGTTGTTTCTGTGTTTTCTATGATGTCGCTGAGCTTGCTGTCTGCTTTCCCGGTGCTCTCTAACTTTATGAGAACTGCTTCTATGCTGTTTTGTGGCATGTTTGCTTTCAGTGTTTTGTGAGTAATGCCTGGAATTGTTAGCATGTCGATTTTTTTCAGCCATTACATCGTTGCTAACAAAAGCAAAAAAGCTAACTAGCAAGAAAGAGATTATTATATTTTTCATTTTTATTCACCTGCACATTTTAAATGTTGAGTTCAGATTACAATTAGTAAACTGAACTCAAGCTGAACCAGGAATTATGAATAAACAGGATTAGATTAAATTGGATCTGAAATAACATTCTCATCAATATCTTCTTGTACAGTTTTAGCAGGCTTTCTTCTTAGTTGAGAAAAGTATAAACCTGCTAAAACAACGAATGCACCAAAGTATTGTATTGATAAAAATTTCTCATTTAACAGCAGCCACCCAAAAAATAAAGAACCAATTGGGATCAAGTTTAACCATATAGAAATCTTGCTTGCACTGATCTCCTTTAATGCAGTGTTATATAAAAAGAAAGCCACAACATTGACCCCTACACCAAGAAAGACTAACGAAATAACACCATTAAAATTAATGCTGACACTTGTTATTTCTGTTGTAAATAAAGCCAGAGGCATAAAAAAAATGGAGCCTACAAATGCCTGAGTTGTCGTTAAAAATAAGGCCGAATAGTATTGTGACAAGTGACGTGTAATAAGCGCATATCCGGCTGCCATAAACATGGCCACAGTTTCTAACAGGTTTCCTAATAAAGGGTTAGGGGCTGATTCAGTCGATGTACCATTTAAAGATATAATCAAAACGCCAATTAAAGCTATAAAAGATCCTGCTAGTAATTTTTTTGAAGGAAGCTCTTTTAAAAATAGCCATGCACCAAAGGCGATTAAAAGTGGTTGAATCGCGGTGATCATGCCTGCTTCTGATGCAGTGGTAAATTTAAGTGCGTAACCCTCAAAAACAAAATATAGACATGGTTCTAATAGAGCCATCAGGATCAACCATTTTATATCTCCCAAACGAACAGGTTGTTTGCTAATAGAGGGTAAGAAAAATATCAAACAACCACTAGCGATTAACAGCCTGAGAAAAACAGTTGTCATAGGGCCAAATTGTTCTACGGTTACTTTCATCACAGATAATGAAATTGACCATAATAAAATGGCAACCAATAAACCGATGAATGATAGTTTTTGAGTTGTTTTGAACATTGTTTGACTCCCAGGAAATTGACCTGTAAATATTGGAAATCAAATATTAGGGATAGAAGTTGAAAAAGAAAAATGATTTATTTTGATAGTTTACATTAGTAAAAATAATGGGTGGTTAAAAGTTGTTGATTGTTCAGGTAATTGGATTTAAAGGCTTTATATTGAAACTAAATTCTACTTTTTGCATTATTTTCAAATATTATTTTGTTTGATAAACCAATTTTAATTATTGTTTAAATGAAAAAAGTAAGGTTGTTGGTGTTTTGATTGAAAAGGCTCAAAAATGTTATGGGTGATAAGGGGTATATAGTTTCATTTTCATAGCAATCATGAAGAAAAACATGAACTATTCCGACAGATTTCCTATTATGGCAAGATTTTGATGTTTTTTATGTTAGATTTAAATAGAAAAATGAGATTAGGGTGTCTTGCAAATTCAGTCGATCAAACGTAATCAACAAGAATATTTTTTATTCAAACAAAGCGAGTCATATATTTTAAATTTATTTTATTGAAAGTTCTCCAATGCTTATCAAGCCAGAACTCCAAATCATTTCATAATGTGCAGCTTGAATAATTGAAATGACATTGCGAGGTGTTGTTAACCCCCAACAAACCGAGTCTTCATTACGAACAGAACGATAACGAATTCCTAAATGGCCATTTTTAACAATATCAATGCCTAATACCCTGGCAGCACCGTAGTTATCTTTTGAGTAAATAGGGTCATTCTGTGGGCATGGCAAGGCATTAAGCGTATCTTCCTCATCAAAAGTGCAAACCAGTCCTCTAAAAACAATACGCTCGAAATGTAATTCAGGTACATTTATCCAATAGTTATTTTGATGGTATTTTACTTCTTTTAATGCGGTATCTAAACTATCTGCAATATATAAAACACCAAACATACCATCACTAAAACGACTTCCGTCAGGATTTACATGAGTAAATGGTGCCGATGCATAAGAGCAACCTTCAATGCCAAAAGGGATTTCTTTGAGATTAATTAAATTCAAATTACCAACTTCGTTTTGTATTCGTGGATTAGTACGTTCCTGGAGAGTATAAAGGGCTTCAAACTCATCTTGATTTACCACATCATCAAACAAATGGATTGGAGGGAATTTTGAATTAATAAGCCTGTATCCATTGACAATGTTACCTGGATTACTCGCGAGTGCATTAATTGCTACCACTGAGCACTCCGAAGTGCATCTATTCGTCTAAAAGTTTCATAAAGCGCAAGAAAACTTCCATTACTCATACTTTCGAGTGGTGAACGACCATTAAAGAATACGTTGTTATTAACCATTTTCATGAAACCATAAACATTATCAGGATTATCAAAAATAATGCGCAATGCTGCATGAATATTGAGAATTACACTAATTCGATCTAATTGATCGCTATCTAAATTGATGGCTCCCAATCCTGCTTTTTTTGCCTTAAAATAGGTAGCGCGAGAAATTCTCAATATTGCTTGAACCTGCTCAGAAGTAGCATTCCACTTATCAAGAATATTGACAGCTGCCTTTAAACCCGTTGCAGCTAAAGCTGATGATTTTCGCTTTTCGCTTAATACTTGCATGTTAATAACCTCTAAAAACAAAAGTCTACACAGATACTACTATACGGCATGTGTATTTGCAAAGATTATTTGTAGTTTGAGTTATAGCTGTCAAGAAAAGGGGGCAAGTCTATTTTACAAGGTAGAAGCAATTCAAAGGGATGGAGAGATAAGAAGAGATAAGCACAGGACAAGAGATAAGAAGAGATAAGGACAGACACTGTTAGAATACACTATTGCTAATTATATAAAGCTTATTTTACGCAAAACAAAAAAAGCCGATCTTTAACGCCGACAGCGGTAAATACTGAATTGTTATATTTTGGAATAACAGATTAACATTTTAATTTTATTGGATTGAAAACTGTTTTAGTTGTTTTTGGATTCCTGTGATTATTACAAAAAACGTTCAGATAATTATCGCTGCCAACGATAATTATCTGGAAGGGAAATTCAAAAATAATGATAAGCGATTGATGAAAAAAGAGTTATCGGTTATGTTTGGTTGAACTAAAAAAACAATTATTGCTAGGAGCTAATTTGTATATGGCGCTTGGTGCAGTAAAATCAGCTGTTATACATGAAATATGAAGAAAGTATATTGTTGGAAATGTAAGGATTTTGTACCGATGCTAGAAGAATTTGAATTGTATCGTTACCGACGTGTTCATAGAGAATGTATTGAATCCATTAAAAATTATCGTTCAGAACATAGAGTTTCTTTGGAAGATACTCCACGTGATGAATTAACGAAGCCTGCCTACGAACTTTATGAGAAGTTAACAGGTTATAGACCGAAACCTAATAGCTTCGATCACATGTGGTATCACAGTGTTGAAAACTTCGGGCCAGAATGTAAATCTTGTGGTAAAAATTTAAGAACTCCAAGGGCAAAACTCTGCGTTGAATGTGGCACAAAGGTATAACCAAGTATTGCACTGGAAATTTTACTCGTTGGCGCTCCCAAAATTCCAGTGAATACAACACTAACAGTCTAAATATGAATAAAGAACATATTGAATTAGAGCTTCGAGAATATCTAAGCGAGTCAGGTCTTGATAAGGTCCACCCTGATGATGCGACTAGTGATTTTCGAGGTGTTTTTTATATGTTCAAAACAGAAGAAGGAAATGGTCGTACTAGACCTGTGACACATGGTTACAGGCCTCAACATAAAATCGACGAGACTTATTTTACATCTGGCGCAATGCGATTCATGAGTAAAGACTTTGTATGGCCTGGAGAAAGCAGAGTACACACAGGACATGCAAACCCTGAAAAATAAAAATCATTTGAAGTAATATCATTTTATTTGATGTGAAATTAGTGTTTTTTTGGAACAAGGATAGTACCTATCCTGTAAGTCACTCCATGAATTTCTAGAGGATCCAAGTGATACAATGTATTCAAAGCTCAAAGAGGCATTGGAAATGGCGGTAGCACATAAGCGAATATATCTGTTCGGCATGGACGGTATGAGAGAAGTAATGATGGATGTTGTGGTTAAAGGTGATCGCAACCGAGAGAAAATAGCGGCAATCAAGCAATATTTATAAAAAAAAGTTAACAAGGGCATGCATTTGACGTCTGTAAGCTCCGGCCTCTACTCACAGCCGTAAATGATGCCGGCGTTAAAGCTCTTTATCCCAAACAATTATTGCTTGGGTTTATTGCAAAAATAAGAATTACAGCAATAAAAACAACCTACTCCATTTACCAAGAACAAATCAGATCCAAGTAGTAACAAATTTATCCTTAACCAACGGGTTGTTTTAAGCTATAGTGGTTGCTAAATATTAAACTGGCAATAGTAAATGCCACAGGCGGTAAAGCTTCTGCGTCCTGCTCTCGCTCTTTACCTATATCCGTATAGGCAGACCGCTCAAGGCCAACGCCAAGCTTTAACCAGTGCAAGTATCGGAAGCCAAAAAGCTACGTTCATTTCTCACTACACTTCTTGCCGCAAATGCTGTACGCGTTATATGTCTGAGGTGAACGTTCGCTATCGATCCAGTACCCTTTTTGACTTTGGGTATTGTCGGTGCTATGAAGAGAGACATCGGTTGGAAAATACCGTATTCTAACGGCTTTAACCCTAGAATTATGTAGAGGAGAATATAAGTGGCTAAACCCAATTACGCTTTTGAAAAGCGCCAGAAAGAAATCGCCAAAAAGAAAAAGAAGGAAGAGAAGCGCTTGCAAAAAGCAGGGGTAGAGGAAAGTGAGCCACAGGACGTTCAACCTATATCAGGAAACGACGATAAAGCGGTAACAACTGGCGATACATAGAAAAATAATCGAAGTCAATGAATATTAAATCTCTTGGGATCCTATTTCCCGCTACTTGCAGCGATTAAAAAAGCATTGCGATGAAATCTATGATTTCGGGCAATTCAACCTAATACCCCGTCAGCTTGCTGCGGGGTTGTTAATTATACAAAGGAAAAAATAGCATGAGTACAGGTACAGTAAAGTGGTTCAACG
>JBFFIY010000080.1:0-21330 GCA_041556195.1 Enterobacterales bacterium | reverse complement strand
TATTCAGAAAAAGCAGGAGCACTTTTCTGTTATTGCCAGGGATGGCATGTATTCAGAAAAGCAGGAGCACTTTTCTGTTATTGCCATGGATGGCATGTACACAGGTTTTACAGGAGCCAAAAACCTGAGACTCATTTTAGAGGCAACCTGAACAGCTACAGTTGCATTTTACAACTCGCTGAATAGTTTCAATCAAGCTAGATAGCTAGTATTATTTGATAAATAAGAGTTATATCCCGAAAACTGGCTTTTTCGGGATGTTTCAAACCTGAAAAGCTAAACCCCTCTCTGCAGCAACATCGAACGAATTTCACCAATTGCTTTAGTTGGATTCAGGCCTTTTGGACAAGCATCTACACAGTTCATAATACTTCTACATCTAAATACCGAATAAGCATCATCTAAGTCAGCTAATCTTGCATCAGCTTCTGTATCACGACTATCAACTAAAAACCGATAAGCCTGCAATAAACCCGATGGCCCAACAAAGCGATCTGGATTCCACCAGAAGGATGGACAAGACGTTGAGCAGCAAGCACATAAAATACACTCATAAAGCCCATCAAGTTTTGCTCTGTCTTCGGGAGTTTGAAGAAATTCTTTGGCTGGAATTTCACCCTTATGCTGAAGGTAGGGTTTAATTTTTTCATATTGACGATAAAACTGGTTCATATCAACAACCAGATCTCTGATGACAGGTAGTCCAGGAAGAGGACGAACAACGATTGGAGCTTTTAGATCTGATAGTGGGGTGATACATGCTAATCTATTTTTACCATTGATATTCATACCATCAGAACCACAAACACCCTCACGACAAGAACGTCGATAACCCAATGTTGCATCTTGATTTTTTACTTCTTGAAGTAAATCCAGAACCATCATATCGGCTCCGGCTTCTATCTTGATATCATAATCCTGCATATACGGAGCTTCATCAGTCTCCGGATTGTAGCGATAAACAGATACTAGCATTGACTCTACTCCAATTAGTAAGTTCGGGCTTTGGGTTCAAATGGTTCAACAGTGCGAGGTTTTCTATTCACCTCACGTGTGGTCATTTTATCGCCTTCCTGGAAATAAAGACTATGTACCAACCATTTCTCATCATCTCGCTCCGGATAATCTTCACGACTATGAGCCCCACGACTTTCAGTCCGATAACTTGCAGCTAGTGCTGTCGCTGCGGCCACCGCCATTTGATTATCAAGCTCCAGACATTCTATACGTTGTGTATTAAAAACTTTTGAGTTATCAGTAAGAGCAGCAGTTTTAAGACGCTCACGCAAATCATGGATTTTCTTCAAACCCTGCTCCATAAAGTCACCCGTTCTAAACACACCAAAATGATTTTGCATCACTTGTTGCATTTCTTCACGGATCTGAACCGGATCTTCACCTGTTTTGGTGGTTTCCCAGCGATTAACACGACTTAAAGCCTGCTCAACATCTGCATCTGAAGTCGATGGCATTTCTATACCCTCGCGTAGAGATTCTTCCAGATGTAGGCCAGCAGCACGACCAAACACGACCAAATCAAGTAGTGAATTACCACCAAGGCGATTAGCTCCATGGACAGAAACGCAAGCACATTCACCAACAGCATATAAACCATTAACAACACTATCTTTGTTTTCTGAGTCAAGTGTTATCACCTGACCATGATAATTTGTTGGAATTCCTCCCATCATATAATGACAGGTGGGTACTACAGGGATCGGATCTTTAACCGGATCAACATGAGCAAAGGTTTTTGACAACTCCAAGATACCTGGTAAGCGTTTTTCTAATAATTCAGCACCAAGATGATCAAGTTTGAGTAACATATGATCGGCTTTGGGTCCAACACCGTTTCCTGCAATAATTTCTTTGGTCATTGAACGAGCAACAACATCACGACTTGCTAAATCTTTTGCATTAGGTGCATAACGTTCCATAAAACGCTCACCATCTTTATTAATGAGATAACCACCTTCACCACGACAACCCTCAGTGACTAACACACCAGCACCATATATACCGGTAGGATGGAATTGCCACATTTCGATATCTTGCACAGGTATGCCCTGTCTTAGCGCCATACCAACGCCATCCCCAGTATTAATCAAAGCATTCGTTGTTGATTGATAAATTCGACCAGAACCGCCAGTGGCAAAAATTGTGGCCCGGGCTTTAAAGAACGTTACTTCACCTGTTTCAATACACATGGCAACAACGCCACAAATAGTGCCATGCTGATTTTTAATCAGATCCATAGCATACCATTCGCTGTACACCTCTGTTCCTGCGGCCAGGTTAGCCTGATATAAAGTATGAAGTAATGCGTGACCTGTTCTGTCAGCTGCTGCAGCGGTTCTTGCTGCCTGCTCACCACCAAAATTTAAAGATTGCCCACCAAAAGGTCTTTGATAGATTTTGCCTTCTTCAGTTCTTGAAAAAGGCAATCCCATGTGATCCAGTTCGTAGACCGCATTAGGACCCTGTTGACACATATATTCTATTGCGTCCTGATCACCAATGTAGTCAGAACCTTTTACCGTGTCATACATATGCCAGCGCCAATCGTCTTCATGGGTATTCCCCAGGGCGACGGTAATGCCCCCTTGAGCAGAAACAGTATGAGAACGAGTAGGAAAAACCTTGGAAATCAAAGCGACTTTACTGCCTGCGCGTGCTAATTGTAATGCAGCTCTTAACCCTGCTCCACCAGCTCCAACAATTACAGCATCGAATGTTTTATTTGCAATCGACATATCTTATAAACCCCAAAGGATGCGAACACCCCAAATCAGATCACCCAAAACAAACAACATAACGCCAGCCTGAAATACAAAACGTAGTCCAGTAGATTTTATGTAATCGGTTGCAACTGTCCACAGTCCAATCCATGCATGAACAACCAGTGCCACAAGTGTCATAATTGACAAAACACGAAAAAATTCATTATGAAATAATACAACCCAGGCATCATGTGTGAGACTTTGATTTTTCAACATGAAGCTGAATATATAAATAGTAAAAGCAGCCAAAAGTACTGCTGAAATTCTTTGCATCACCCAATCATGAAGACCGGAACGACCAAAACTTGTTGCCATTTTTACCATATCCAAACTCCCCAAAAGATTGCCGATACCACGCCAATGACGATAACTAACTTAGAAGTTATTGAACCGACTTCCAGCGATTCCCCTATCCCCATATCCATGCCCAAATGTCTAATACCGGCAACAAGATGATAACTCAGTGATGAAAGTATCCCCCATACCAGCAAACTACCTAAACCAGAACTGGCAAACTCAACCACTCGAACAAAACCCGAAGAGGATTCAAGAGTATTTGATAGCATCCATAAAATCATGGGGATAGATAAAAATAGAAAAATGCCAGTTATCCGGTGTAACAGCGATGCGATCGCAGTTACAGGTAACTTGATAGTCCTGATGATAGTCCTGACATCTATATTAGCGGGTCGTTTTTTATTCACGATTATCTCTCAATGGTTATTTTTCAATAGTGCTTTCAACACTACAAAAAATATTTGTTGTAATTGATAAGAATTATCATCTCAACCAAAACAGTTATAACTTCACAGTTAAACTATTCTGACAACAAGGAATTGGAATTTACCGGAGTATAAAACGCTTACAGCCGAATGACAAATGAAGCTATTAAAATTCATGCAACATTTTCATAATCGTCTATTATTTAACCATAAACTGGGTTTTTACTCTATGAATTTGACATTTAAACAAGGCTCACTATAGTGATACGACCTTATTTCCAGATACTTGGGATCAAATCATTCTTGTTTGAAGCTTTATAATCTAAATAATAGCAATTAATGTTCAATGTTTAATGTTTAATCAGATTATTCAACAGTATTGATCCCTGACAGTATGTAACATTAACCTGACAACTATACTCAGCACTGAAAAATATTAACAGTATAAAAATATTAACCGTGGGTAATTTTGCCCAGAAACAGTATTCCCAGTAACAAGGAGTCATTTCATGACAGATAAAATTGCCAAACTTCAACTTCCTGACAGTGACAAAACCATTGAACTACCAATGTATCAACCCACTTTGGGTTATGATGTGGTTGACATTCGCTCACTCGTTAAAGAAGGTATTTTCACTTACGATCCCGGTTTTATGGCAACAGCTTCATGCGAATCAACCATTACCTATATTGATGGTGGTCAGGGTATCCTACTCTATCGTGGATATAGCATTGATGCTTTAGCCGAAAAAGCTGACTTCCTGGAGGTGGCTTTTCTGTTGCTCTACGGCGAATTGCCTGATGCCGAGGAAAAAAATAATTTTTCACTAAAAATCAATAACCACACTATGGTTCATGAGCAGATCAGAACATTCTTCAATGGTTTCAGACGTGATGCTCATCCTATGGCTATTATGGTTGGAGTAGTTGGAGCCCTGTCTTCTTTTTATCATGATGCTCTAGATATTAATAATGCTGGTGATCGAGAAATTAGTGCACTAAGAATGATTGCCAAAATTCCTACTATTGCAGCTATGTGTTACCGCTATTCAGTAGGTCATCCCTTTGTTTATCCACGTAATGAAATGGGCTATGCCGAAAACTTTCTGCATATGATGTTTCACATGCCATCTGAAGATAAAGTTCCAGATCCTGTATTAGTTAATGCCATGGACAGAATTTTCACCCTACATGCTGACCATGAGCAAAATGCTTCAACTTCAACGGTTAGACTTGCTGGTTCATCCGGTGCTAATCCATTTGCTTGTGTGGCTGCGGGTATAGCTTGTTTATGGGGACCAGCTCATGGAGGTGCAAATGAAGCCTGTTTGAACATGTTAGAAGAAATAGGAGATGTCAAAAACATTCCTGAAGCCATTCGCCGAGCAAAAGATAAAAATGATCCTTTCCGATTAATGGGTTTTGGACATCGTGTATATAAAAACTTTGATCCCAGAGCTACTGTTATGCGAGAAACCTGTCATGAAGTATTAGAAGCTCTCAATATTAGAAATGAACCATTATTTCAGGTTGCTATGGAACTGGAAAGAATTGCCCTGGAAGATGAATATTTTATCTCAAAGAAACTCTACCCTAATGTCGATTTTTATTCGGGTATTGTATTAACAGCACTTGGGATCCCCAAAAACATGTTCACCGTTATTTTTGCACTTGCAAGAACTACCGGTTGGGTTTCGCAATGGGCCGAAATGATGGATGAGTCTAATCAAAAAATTGGCCGTCCTCGCCAGCTCTATATGGGTTCTGACACAAGAGAATTTGTTGAAACTAATAACAGATAACAAAGATTTATTTAGTTAAGCAGGGGTTATACCCTGTTTAGCTTTAAGCTTTAAGCTTTAAGCTTTATCTCATTCCTGATTTCCCAGATAAATTCATTCTTTCCATCTCTCTGAACAACTTTTATTGTAGATATAATTGAATTAATAAGGACATAAGTACCAATGAAAAAAATATGGATTAGCTTTATATACCCGTGATACCTGGAAATGCGGGTATAGTCGATAAAATTGCTATACCGATATTTTTGGCTCATGGCGATAAAGATACCAGAGTGGATATAGATCAAGGACATGTCATGAAAAGTGCCCTGGAAAGCGCGAATAAATCATTTGTCTATTTAGAACAAAAAGGCGGTGATCACTTTTTGAGTGAGCAAAAACATCGAGTTGAGTTTTTCAAAAAAACGGATGAATTTTTAAGCTTGCATTTGACTGACTAGTTTAAGACTTACCAACATCTACTTAAAAACATTACGAAGCCACCCCCTGATAGTTTGGCTATTTTTTTCATACTATCTCTTAAAAGAGCCCCTTAATCTAAGCAGATTAAGCCCAAAACCCCTCTCCAACCTGATAATTACCTGATTTCGCTTCCAGATTGAATAATTCTTGTAACAAGTTATGAAGAAATAACTACAAGCTTACCTGTATATTTAATGTTCAAAAATATAAGCTGGAAATTCTGTCGATTCAACAAAACCTTTTAATAACAGTTCAAATTCGTGGGCAATAGCCTGATTAAAACGAGCAGTCTTATAGCTATCAAAATCCAGAACACCCAACACCTTGCCATTGACTTCTACAGGCAAAACCAATTCTGAAGCTGCATCTGCATCACAAACCACGTGACCTTCAAAAGCATGTACATCTTCAACTACCTGAGTGCTGTTTTCTCGGTAAGCAGCCCCGCAAACCCCTTTATCTATGGCTATACGAGTACAAGCTACCGGACCTTGAAAAGATCCCAGTACCAATTCATTATTACGCCACCAATAAAAACCCACCCAACTCACATCCTTAAACCATTGTTTAATTAGTGCACAAAATTGTGCTGAATTGACTAAAAAGTCGGTTTCCCCCTCCGATAAACCTTTCCATTGACTAACCATTGTTTGAATAATTGCAATGTCTTCATTAGCTGTAGTGAAGTTGGTATCGCTTGCAGGAGTTGAGTTCATAAAAACCTTCCTAAAGTAAGTGAGGGTAAATCACCTGATCTTGATGGCGATGTTTACCAATTAATTGCATTTTGAACCACAGATTGTAGATTTTGTTACAAACATGACATTTAAAATATACATCTATTTATTGATAATACCATTAAATCAACAAGTTATGCTGTATTTTTTTCTTGGCACAATCTGTGCACTACGTTGAAGAATAGAGAGTAAATAGAATTACTAAATTATTATGATTATCCTTGAAACCCAACTACTGATTTTTAAGGGTAATAAAACTGTCAAACACATTGAAGCATTTGGAGTTTTTATAAAATGAGCATTCTCAGTAAACACCACAATAAGACTCTTTTGATAGGCATACTTTTAACAGGGTTAGCTCTGACCGGTTGTAGTAAGGGGGGCGCCACAAAAGATGCTTCAGCTGATAAAACGGCAAATTCAGAAGTTTTAGAAAAAGATAAGAAAGAAAAACCAGCCGTTCCCGTTGAAGTTACCTCTGTAACTCGAGGTGATATTCAACAAACCTACCGTACGATTACCACTTTACAAGCTGAGCAAGAAGCACAGGTAGTTGCCAGAACCAGTGGCATTTTAGAAATGCTACATGTTGAGGAAGGCGATATGGTTAAAAAAGGACAAATTTTAGCCCAGTTAGATGTTGAACAACTAACTCTGGAACTGGAGCAATTAAAAGCAGGATTACAAAAACTAGAGGGTGAATTAAAACGTCAGAATTCACTATTTAAAAGAAAACTTGGTAGTAATGACAGTTTGGAAAAAGTACGTTTCGATCACCAGGCACAACTTGCCCAGTATAAATTAGCCAAATTAAAATTAAACTATGCCAGTATAAAGGCACCAATAAGCGGTGTGATCACAGAACGCATGGTAAAATCTGGAAACATGATTAGAGATAATGATTTTCTCTTTAAAATTGTAAATCCTCAATCACTTAAGGCTATTTTGCATTTACCTGAAAGAGAGCTAAGTAATATTAAAAAAGGTCAGAAAATCCTTTTACAAGTCGATGCATTTTCAGACCAGGTTATTTCAGGAAACATCGAAAGAATTCGTCCATTGATAGATAGTGATACTGGTACCTTTAAAGTTGTTGCGAAACTGGATAACAGTAAAAATATTTTACATGCAGGAATGTTTGGAAAAGTAGAAGTTGTTTTTGAAGTGCATACGGATAGTTTGTTACTGGAGCAACAAGCTTTAGTCACTCAAGACAATCGCTCACATGTATTTGTTGTAAGAGAAAACAAGGCCATACAAACACCAATTGAAATTGGTTTCAAACACAATGGTGTCGTAGAAATAACTTCTGGATTGCAAGAAAATGACCGTGTAATCACTACTGGACAGCAGATCCTGAAACATGAGAATAAAGTTGAAATTATTGGAGATGAGACGGCTGAACAACTAGCTGAGAAAGATAAGCTTAAAGAATCTTCGTCAGCAACAACAGCTACTAGCAAAATAGCAGCAAACCCATAAAATCGTTTCAAAATAGATTTAAAAAGTCATATATAGACTTAAAAAGTCGTATTCAATTTAAAACCGAATAGTTTGTCATAAAATTGCTTTTCTATTCGGTTTTTTCTTAAGGAATGTTCATGAATATTATTGCAACTGCAATCCGCAGACCTGTAACTGTGGCAATGTTTACCCTGGCAGCATTAGTCTTTGGCCTGGTATTGGTTAACCGACTTGGCTTTAACCTACTACCAGAATTATCCTATCCGACCCTCACAGTAAGAACGGATTTTGAAGGAGCCGCACCTGCCGAAATTGAAAATCTAATAACAAGAGCTCTTGAAGGCACATTGGGAACCATTAAAGGCTTACGTCAAGTTCGTTCAGTATCAAAAGCTGGTCGTTCGGATATTTATCTGGAGTTTTATTGGGGAACTAACATTGATGTAGCAAGCCTGGATGTACGAGAAAAAATGGAACAAGTACAATTACCCTTAGAGGTAAAGGCTCCATCATTACTACGATTCAACCCAAACAATGAACCCATTATACGTATTAGCTTGAGCCAAACTCTAACCAATAAAGATAAAAATCAGGCGCAAACTTCCCTGGCTGATCTGCGTCGCTATGCAGAGTTGCAATTATCAAGAGGTCTGGAAACAGTTGAAGGTGTCGCAGCCGCCAAAGCATCTGGTGGACTTGAAGATGAAATTCAAATTCTTCTGGACCAGGATCAATTAGCTCAGCTCAACATATCTGTTGCCGACATTGCCAATCGACTAAGAACTCAAAACATTAACATGAGTGGAGGTCAAATTCGCAATGGTCAACAACAACTTCTAGTTCGTACCTTTAATGAATATCAATCCATTGAAGATTTTTCCAACACCATCATACTTTCAAAAAATCAGAAAATCATACGGTTAAAAGATGTAGCAACTGTTCAGTTTACTCATAAAGATCCTACCGCAATTATTCGCCATAATGGAGAACAGGCAGTAGAACTTGCCATCTATAAAGAAGGCGATGCCAATACAGTAAGAGTGGCTGAAGCCGTTCATAAACAACTTGAAAAAATCAAAAAATCTCTACCGGAAAATAAAAAACTAACCTTGCTTACTGATGCTTCAAAATTTATCGACAATGCTATTTCAGAACTTGTCATTTCAGCACTTTTTGGTGGGCTATTAGCTATGATAGTTATCTATCTTTTCTTAGGTGACTTTTTACCCACACTCATTATATCTGCGACCATTCCACTTTCTGTAATAATCACCTTTAATTTGATGTTCGGTGCAAAAATTGATATGAACATCATGTCGCTTGGTGGGCTTGCTCTTGCAGTAGGGATGTTAGTAGACAATGCCATCGTGGTACTGGAAAATATTGCCAGAAAGCGAGAAAATGGATTCTCAAGGGCAAAAGCAGCACTTGAAGGCGCTCAAGAAGTTTCTGGGGCAATTACTGCTTCAACTCTGACTACCATAGCTGTTTTCTTACCACTCATTTTTGTAGAAGGAATTGCCGGTCAGCTTTTTAGAGATCAAGCTTTAACCATTACCTTCTCATTAATTGTGTCATTAGCTGTGGCGCTTACTCTCATCCCAACCATGGCTGCCGCAGGCTCTGACGAGAAGAAGACTACCCCCATTTTAGAACGCAGCATTCGCCCTGTTTGGCAGAGAATTTTATTGTTCCCTTTTGAGCTTATTATCATGTTATTTGCCGGGATTTTTATGCTTATTAAATTTCTCTCATCAATCATAGGAAAAGCATTTGGACTTATCTTTTTTCCAATAAGGAAACTATTTGACCAATTTTATTTATGGACCGAAAATATTTATAAGCACCTACTGGCAGTAGCATTAAAAACAAAAACAATTACCCTGACTATAGCTGTGAGCTTATTGGGACTCAGTTATTTTATGGCTACCAGTATTCCACAAGTTGTATTACCTGAAATGGCACAGGGTGAACTAGTTGTTAAGGTACAATATACACCAGGAACCGCGATTGAGTTAACTGATCAAAAGGTTATTGCACTTTCAAAAAAGCTATTAAATGTTACAGGTGTTAAAGAGGTATTTGCTACAGCAGGTGTTGGTAATAAACTAACCGCCAATCCGGAACAGGAAGGTGAAAATCAAGCTGAGTTTACTCTACTTCTAAACAAAGGTATTTCCAGAGAAGGTGAATCCGAACTTTTATTCGAATTACGTCAGTTATTAGAGGAAGAAAACGTAGGAATATCAGCCGATGTAGAACGACCTCAACTATTTAGCTTTTCAACGCCTTTGAGTATTGAAGTTTATGGTTATGACATTGGTACGCTTAGAAAGGCAGCAGACCAAGTTGTTAACAAACTTCAAGTTTCAAAACGGTTTGTCGATTTGGGAACCAATATGAAAGATGGTTATCCTGAGGCTCAAATCACTTTCGATCAGGCAAAGATGGCACAACTAAATATTTCGATAGAACAAGCTAACAATGTTGTTGTCAATTCTATTAGAGGAAGTAAAGCAACACGTTATCGCCTGAAAGAACAACAAATTGAAGTATTGGTACGTTTGCAAGACAATGCGCGTGATGAACTCGATGATGTTCGCAATCTGATCATAAATCCACTTTCACTTCACCCTGTTCCATTACAAGCGGTAGCGACCATCAAACAAACTTTGGGACCCAGTGAAATTATGCGTATCGATCAGCAACGGGTAGTACTGGTTGAGGGACAAATCCAATTTGGAGGTTTAGCAGAAGCTACCACTGAAGCTAAATCATTATTAGAAGATCTCCGTCTTCCTTTTGGCACACACATGCAGTTTGGTGGACAGGGAGAAGAAATGGAACGTAGTTATAATTCACTAATGATGGCACTGGCTCTCGCTGTATTCATGGTGTATTTAGTCATGGCTTCTCAATTTGAATCTCTACTTCATCCCTTTATTATTTTATTAAGTATTCCTTTAGCTTCAATAGGTGCTGTTTTTGCCTTAATTATCACCAATACTGAATTGAGTGTTGTCGTTTTTCTGGGTTTAATCATGCTGGCGGGTATTGTGGTGAATAACGCCATTGTACTGATCGATAGAATTAATCAATTACGCTTCTCCGGCATGGATAAAATTGCTGCTATTACAGAAGCTGCTCAGTCACGTCTGCGTCCAATTTTAATGACCACTTTAACCACAACATTGGGCATGGTGCCACTGGCAATAGGTCTGGGAGAAGGTACTGAAATTAGAGCGCCTATGGCTATTACTGTTATTGGAGGATTGTTGGCTTCTACCTTTCTAACACTCATTGTGATCCCGGTTTTATACCAGATATTTGATCGAAAAGATTACCATTCTAATCCAGAATTGGCGACGGAGATCTAGATTATGTGGTTCACTAAAATAGCACTTAAACGGCCTGTTACAATCTCCATGATATTTGTCTGTGCCGTAGTGATGGGATTAGCATCAACTAAATTGTTACCATTAGAATTTTTTCCAACGGTTCAATTTCCCATTACCTTTGTACAGGCTAATTATCCAGGTTCATCACCTGAAGAAATTGAAAAAAACATCACCCGCCCACTTGAGGAAGCATTAGCGACAATGGGTGATGTTGAGAGTATGCAATCGACGAGTAGTGACAACCAAACTCAAATTTTAATGTTTTTCGATTGGGGGGTTAACGCCAAACTAAAAGGAATTCAAGCTAGAGAAAAAGTTGACAATATCAAATCTGAGTTGCCTGATGATTTACAAAGGATCTTTATTTTCACTGGAAGCACAAATGACCAACCCATCATTCAGGCAAGACTTTCTGCAGACAATGATCTCTCCGATTCTTTTCAGGTTTTAAACCGTCAACTTAAACAACGCTTAGAACGTATTCCTGGCGTATCAAAAGTTGACATACATGGCGTCGCCCCTAAAACTTATCAAATAGAATTATTGCCTGAAAGACTAGCCGCCTATCACATCAATTCCAATCAATTACTGGCTGAGCTACAGACAGCCAACTCGCTTGTTTCAGCTGGTGAACTAAAAAGCGAAAATAATAGTTTACGCATAACTATCAACCAGCAATTTACCAGTCAGGAAGATATTGAAAATCTTGTTATCAATCAGGCTGGCCTTAAATTATCGGATATAGCACTCATTAGCTTTGCTAAAGACGACATAGAAGTGGGAAGACATCTCGCTCGAAAATATGCAGTAGGTATCAATGTCGCACGAGAAGCAGATGCTAATCTGGTCGATACAGCCAATGCGGTGATCGCCGAAATGAAACATATAGAGGATCTTCCTGATTTTGAAGGTATAAAATTATTTGTGATGGAAAACCAGGCCGATGGTGTGGTGAGTTCATTAAAAGATATTGCTCAAGCCGGGTTGGTTGGCTTTATTTTATCAACCTTAGTTTTATTCATCTTTTTAAGAGACTTTCGTTTAACCCTTATCGTTTCTTTGGCGGTGCCCTTTTCTCTTCTCATTACATTAGCAGTTATGTATTTAGCCAATGTGAGCATCAATATATTATCCATGATGGGACTGATGCTCGCCATTGGTATGCTGGTTGATAATGCAGTGGTGGTCAGTGAAAGTATTTTCGGATACCGCCAGCAAATGCCCGACAAACCACTTGAAGCCACCATGCGTGGTGTGCAGGATGTGGGTCTACCGGTTTTTGCAGGAACCATTACCACCGCAATTGTTTTTTTACCCAACATTATCGGTGAAAAAATTGATATCACTATTTTCTTGAGCCATGTCGCCATAACTATCGTTATTTCGCTTTTGGCCTCATTGTTTATTGCTACCACCATCATCCCTCTACTACTAAGTAAAATGAAAAGTAAGTCCATGAAAATAAGTCATACCGACACCATAAGAGAACATGGTCGATATTCTCGTTTTCTCTCCTGGATGATGAGAAGCCCTATATGGTCGGCTTCGATAGCCTTAGGACTTCTGCTAACAGTCATAATTCCAGCTAGTGTGGTTAAGACTGATATGTTTCCCCAGGAAGAAAGCTCAAGAGTTTTTATTGCTTATAACATTAATGGAAACTATGAACTGGCAAGAGTTGAGAAAAGTGTAAACCGTATAGAGCAATTTTTATATGACAATAAAGAGGCTCTGGATGTTGAAAATGTTTATTCTTATTTCACAAGGGATGATGCTGGTTCAACATTGTTATTGGTTAATGATGAAAAACGCACAAAAACCAATAAAGAAATTCGAGAATTTCTTGAAAAAAACATGCCAAAATTAGCCATTGGAAGTCCCGCCTTTGAGCGAGAGAATAATAGTGGTCAAGAAGCTCTTACAGTCGGTTTAAATGGTGAAGACACTGAAACCTTACTTAAATTGGCTGAAAATGTGGTGCCATTATTAGAAAATATAAAAGGCGTAACCAAAGTATTACCTGAGTCCAAAAATGGTACACAAGAAGTACGTATTTCTCTAAATGCTCAAAGGATAAGTAATTTGGGCCTTACACCTCAAGACATAGCCACAACCGTATCTATTGGTTTGCGCAAACAGCAACTTAAAACATTTAGAAATGAACTGGGAGAAACCGATATTTCTGTTATTTTTGCTGGTCAGAAAAAGGCAAACATAGATGATCTTGCCGGGCTACCTATTGAATTACCTAATCCTTCTAGCAGTGGTGCCAGAACCGTTCGTCTGGACTCTCTGGCCAAACTAGAAATACATAACGCTTTACCAAGGATAACCCGATATGATCGAAAAACTTCAATTCGATTAAAAATTGATCATTCCGATACCACAGCCGAAGAAGTACGCGAAGCTGCAAATAATTTAATGGAAAGCGTAGAACTCCCCTCTGGCTACAGCTGGGGGTTTGGTCGAAGCAGTGATCGCGATGAAAAAACAGGAAAAATCATGTTAACCAACATGGCGTTAGCTTTGATGATGATATTTATTGTTATGGCAGCCCTATTTGAATCATTAATTCTCCCCCTTTCAGTGATCACCTCAATTATCTATGCCGTTGTTGGCGTTTTCTGGTACTTTTTTCTCACAGGCACTACTTTGTCATTTATGGCAATGATTGGTATTTTGGTGCTAATGGGTGTAGTCGTGAACAATGGAATTGTGTTGGTAGATCGGATCAGCCATTATCGAAAAGCAGGTGTGCATAAAAGAGACGCCGTGTTACATGCAGCAAATGATCGAATAAGACCCATTTTGATGACCGTAATGACCACCATACTTGGTTTATTACCCTTAAGTCTCGGTGATACTCAATTAGGTGGCGGAGGTCCTCCTTATTATCCCATGGCTCGTGCAGTGATTGGTGGACTGGCTTATTCAACAGTAGCAACATTAGTCTGTTTACCTGTCATCTATTTGTTCTTAGATTACACCAGAGATTTCTTTGCAAATTTGTGGCATTCGACTGGCCAATCAGGAACAAAATGGAGTATAAAAAATGTGCGGCTCAGCTCATATACCCGTGACACCTGAAAATGCAGGTTTCAGCAAGTCAAGAAGCGTCCATATTCTAGGCTCGAAGCTACCGCATCCTTGCTCACGCCCCTTACCTGCGTCCATGCAGGCAAAGCTTCCGCGTCCTGCTCACGCCCCTTACATACGTCCTGTATGCAACGAAGAAGATGGGCGCTTATTGGCTTGCCCTTTGGGAGCTTCAGTGGAAAACCAGTCCTTCGTTGTCGCTCTTAAAAATGACCAGTCATTGTCTACGAGCGACGCCTTGATCTGGATTCCCACTGAAGCTCTGAAATCCCGTATTTCCAGGTGCCACGGGTATATAATAAAAACCATTAAACTGAAGTTTTAAGTTAAATATTTAAACGAAGGGCGACTCAGCCCTTCCCTCTACTCAATGTGCAAACCGCATGTCAAAACAAAGCACAGGACACTTTACCTACCCATTCTACTTACATGATCTGATTCTGTACTAGCTCAACGGAATGGAATTAGGTAAAATGTCCAACTTTGAACAACCATCTACTACCTATCAGACTAAGATTGATGACTCATAGCAGCCGGAAATGACTAATCTAGCCAGATCTCCTTGCATTGGTACTTGCAGCACAGTGTCTGGAGATGAGATCTGTAAAGGTTGTTTAAGAACTTTTGATGAAATTATCAAATGGCATACATTGACTGATGAACATAAAATCAGTATCAATCAAAGAATACTGGACAATAAGTCATACAAAAAATGATGAAGTTATGATGGCCATAACTGACTGAAGCAATCACTAATATTAAGAAATGAGATTTGGAGAAAATTGTACAATGAGCATGCTAAGTATTTCTGAGGCACTCAAAGGTAAAGTTTCAGCAGGAACTATTGTAACTTTACGTGGATGGGTTCGAACAAGACGCGACTCCAAAGCTGGGTTTTCATTTGTAGCACTACATGATGGCTCCTGTTTCAACCCTATACAAGTGGTAGCGCCTGCTGAACTTGAAAACTACGAGTCTGAAATTAAGCAACTCACCAGTGGTTGCTCCATTGAAGTAACTGGAGAGTTAGTAGAATCACAGGGTAAAGGTCAGAAATTCGAAATACAATGCCAAAGCCTTAAAGTGTTAGGCTGGGTTGAAGATCCTGATACCTACCCCATTCAACCTAAACCTCATTCTATGGAGTTCTTACGAGAAGTTGCTCACCTTCGACCACGAACCAATGTTATTGGCGCCGTTACCAGAGTTAGAAATTGCCTTTCTCAAGCACTTCATCGTTTTTTCCACGAAAAGGGATATTGCTGGATAAGTACACCTATTATCACTGCCAGTGATGCCGAAGGCGCTGGTGAAATGTTTCGAGTGAGCACTCTGGATTTAAATAATTTACCCCGCACAGAAAAAGGCAATGTTGATTTTTCAGAAGATTTTTTTGGCAAAGAAACCTTTCTTACCGTTAGCGGCCAATTAAACGTGGAAGCTTATTGCCTGGCCATGTCTAAAGTTTATACTTTTGGCCCCACTTTTCGTGCAGAGAACTCCAATACCAGTCGCCATTTAGCGGAATTCTGGATGGTTGAGCCAGAAGTAGCCTTTGCTGATTTAGCTGAATCGGCACAACTTGCTGAAGACATGTTTAAATATATGGCCAACGCACTACTCGAAGAGCGTGAAGATGATATGGCATTCTTTAACCAGAGAGTGGATAAAGGCTGTATTGAACGAGTCAAACTCATCAGTAATTCAACATTTGAACGTATGGATTACACCGATGCTATTAAAATTTTGCAAAATTGTGGTCAAAAATTTGAATTCCCTGTGGATTGGGGTACAGATCTACAATCTGAACATGAAAGATATCTTTCTGAAACACATGTTGGTCGCCCTATTGTTTTGCAAAACTATCCCAAAGACATTAAAGCTTTTTATATGCGACTAAATGATGACGAAAGAACCGTTGCCTGTATGGATGTGCTTGCCCCCGGCATCGGCGAAATCATTGGTGGTAGCCAGCGTGAAGAACGGCTGGACGTGTTAGACAGACGACTACAGGAAATGAACCTGGATCCTGCCGATTACAGCTGGTATAGAGATTTACGCAAATATGGTACAGTACCTCACTCAGGATATGGGCTGGGATTTGAACGCGCTGTATCTTACTTTACCGGGGTAAACAATGTCAGAGATGTCATCGCCTATCCTCGAACTCGCAGAAGTGCAGAGTTTTAATGCGGGAGTTGCGAGTAAAAGATAAAGAATTTGATTCATAAGTTATTTAGAGTCAATATCTTAGAAACTCGACAAAAATGCAGGAGCAATTTTTGAACAGCTTTAGCTGATCCGAAGGGCGAACAACAGGGATGTTGTAAGTAAACTCGATACTCGATACTCGATACTCGCAACTCGAACCTGAATTTAACCATTAGAGAAAACATTATGCATGAAAAAACTTTAAAAAACGGATATATCAGCACTTCAGGTCAATTTTTAAACGATTTGGAAACCCAACCTTTTTCAACATCCAAAGCGAGAAAAGCTGAAGAAGAAAAATATGAAGATATTGGCAATAAACGCGATGAGACTCAAGCCGAACAGACCGACTCTAAATTATGGAAAGGGTTTTAACCAAAATTATTGTTTAATTGAAAAAGTGAAAAATGGACTCTGCTTTACCGTAGGGTCCTATTGTAAATACTGTTCACCTTAAAAATTCGTAACTATTCAGCGAGTTGCTAAATGCACCTGTAGCTGTAGCTGTTCAGGTTGCCCCTAAAATGAGCCAGTTCGAGGCAAAAAATGTGATTATACTCGATTATTTGACCATTTTTGAACGATGAAATGGCTCCTTTTAGGGGTAAGCTGAATAGTTACAAAAATTCTATTCGCTTTTGGACAAACCCACTTGCAAACAATCAGCCCAATCATCGGTAGATTTACGCTTCACTTCATCAAAATCTGCGCTACCCAAATAAATAAAACCCACAATAGCCTCTTCTTTTTTAACTTGAAGAGAGGCTTTTACCGGCTCACTAAAAGCAGCGGCACCAGTTCGCCAATAGGCACCAACTTTCATATCAAAAGCTGCATTCAGTAAATTTTGAACCGCCGCTGCGGTGGCTAATTCCTGTTCAAAAACAGGTATTTTAGAATGCTCAATATTTTTACTTATAGCAACTAAAATCGTAGGAGCTCGAAATGGTTTAGCCAAAATCTTTTCCTGTTTAAATATTGCCAAATCAGGATCATTGCTCATTGCAACGTCCAATAATGATTTAGCAAAAATCTTTCTGTCATCCCCTTCAATTAATAAAAATCGCCAGGGTTTTAAATTACCATGATCCGCTGCACGTGAGGCACAACGAATTAGAATTTCAAGCTGTTGAGCAGTTGGCCCGGGTTCAGATAATCTTCCGCTAGAACGGCGATTTAACAGGGTTTCTATAGTATTCATTTAAATTTTCACATTTATAGTCGTTTGGGCTGAAGGTAAAAGGCGATCTCTGCTCATTTTATGCTAATCTTTATCAATCCGGCTAGTTTATTAATGTTTGAGTAATAAAAATATAGTGCCTGTACAAACCTGGAAAGAAAAATTTCAATGGCTAATCGCCAAATTGTTAATTCGTTTCAAACGAATCAAACAAGTGAGCTTTACAGCAAAACAACTTAATTCAATGCTGTCCGCGCAATTGCCTGAATCATTTTCTATTAATATTCCGGGAGGCAAAGGTGGGCTAACCGTTCTTAAAATCAATTTATCTATTCCTCCCGAACAGAATGTTTTTAATATTGAACTATTCTGTGGTTTCTCGGTAAAAGCAAAAGGAACACTGATCTACAGAACTCACTTGTTTGTATTTGTCTCTGCTGTTCCTGTTTATAACCCATCGACCACGGCAATTAGCTTAAGTCAGGTTAATGTGGTTGACATTGTACTGGTCAAGGATAAATTTTCCGTTCTCAGAGATACGCGCTTTCTTATGAGCAAACTTGTACCCTCCCCTATCAAAAACCTGCTCAACACAACCATAAAAGCTAGTATAGGCGTAATAGCAACCACAACCACCAATGAAATAGCCGAGTACTTCGCTCTGTACCTGTCAGGCAGTAAACAGCTAATTTTAGATTATCATCGTAAAGACATCGAAAAACAGTTGATTAAATTGGCTGAACAGGGAGATTTACAATACAAAATGAATGCTGATGTATTTGAAGAAAAAATATTTGCGGCCTTAGGACAAGAAATTCGCGTAGAAAATGGTCTGTTACTGTTTATTTTTCATTAGAACTGTTTAATAGAAGCTTCCTGTGTGGGACACCCAGGCCTTATTTTGGCAATCTAACTTTCTTGCGAAGCGAGACTTGTGTGATTCACGCACAAACAAGCACTGCGGCTGAATGTAATTGTCAGGTGCATTACCTTCGTTTATTCTTCATGATTGATTTAATAAGCTTCCCAAAACTCTTATCCCTCTTTCTTTTTTCTAAATAGGACATTTGATTAAATTCGGACTCTTTCTTCATCTTCAGATAATTTTGATAGCGTTGTTCGGACAAGTCACCGGCTTTTATAGAAGCCAGGATCGCACAGCCTTTTTCATTGGTATGAGAACAGTTAGAAAACTTGCAGGTTTGAGAAAGCTCCAGTATTTCTGAGAAGGTTTCATCCAGGCCATCATCTACGGACATGCTACCAAGCTCTCTCATTCCCGGAGTATCTATTATCATTGCCCCACTTACTAAGCAAACTAATTGACGGCTTGTTGTAGTATGCCGTCCCTTACTTTGTATTTTGCTTACTGGCTGGGTCTCAAATTCCTCAAGACCCATTATGCTGTTAAGCAAGGTAGTCTTACCCACACCAGATGAACCTAACAAACAGTAGGTAGATCCGCTCTTTAATAAGCTAATAATCGAATCAATATTCTCTCGATCTATATTGCTAAATTCCATTACGGTAGTTTGAGGAGCAATACCCAGAACTTTTTTCTTAATTTCATTAACTTCTTCTTTGGGTATAAGATCGCACTTGCTCAGTAGAATAACAGGTTCAATTCCGCTTTCATTGACCATAACTAAATAGCGCTCTAACCTTCGTAGATTAAAATTATCATTCAAAGATTGAATAATGAAGGCAACATCAATATTTGCAGCTATCAACTGGAAATCAACTAACTTTCCGGCCGACTTTCTCTTCAGAAGTGTCTTTCTTGGGAAGACATCATATATAATTGCATGGGTATCATCGTCGTAGAAATCGGCATACACCCAGTCACCAGTAGTAGGAAGATCACTAGCAGAACCGGTAGCGTAAAGAAGGTTTCCTGACAACTCAGCAAATATCTCCTCCCCTCCTTTTGTCACGGTGTAACTATCTTTATGTACAGAAACTACCCTGGCAACACCATGAACGGCAATTTTTTCATCATCCACTCGACTCTTAAACCAGTCGTTATACCCTATGCTTTTCAGATCACTCATAATTCAATTTATGTCTAACTCTGTCTACTGCACCTAACTTTGCTAACACGAAATATTGCGAGCGAGTTAGAGAGTAATTTTTCGGGTTGAGCGACTGATTACATGCAGTGCTCATACTTAAGACTTTGCCTTTGCTTGACGAATCTTTTTACGTTCTTGCTTATTTGGCAAATTCTCGCGTGTTGCTAGTACAATCTTTAACTCTTCGTATGCCCGTTTCCATGCATCAGTGTCTTTGAACTCAATTATTCCCGTGCTTGTGGCTGGCGGTTTAGTTTCGTAACCAAAACGATCTGATGATTCAAACGATTCTTCACACTTCAGTAGAGCAACACGGCGATTCATCAATGTTCCCGTATGCAAACTCTGAAGTTCTTCAAGTTTTATGATTTTGACTTTGCTTGCCATCTTCAACCTCAAGTCATGTAACATCGCGCATAATCGGGCCGCCATAGCGCGGACGGGACTAGAACCGGAGCTTTAACAGGTTGATTTATATCAACATGTTATTTTTAATTTATCGCGGGTGTTACTTTTAGCCTAGATTCCTCAGTTGAGCACGAAAAAGATGTGTAAGCAATTGGTGTGCATAGGAAACTTAGAAATGCCGTAGTCACCTGATTGGTGAAAAGTGCATTTATCAGTTTTCTAGGTGCGCTAAGAGCTTGCGCAGACTTTCGTGATTCAACTGATGAATCTAGGCTCAGTGTTACTATAGCTCAAAGTCACTTCTTTTTGGCTTTGTGGCCGTTTTGGTCAAATCAGCTCACTTCAATCAGATGAAAAGGGTTTAATTCTTATCAGTTTTACTATTGATAGCTTTCAAAAGGTCTTCCACCTCAGTTTTAGATAATCCGGTTAATTCGATCACATTATCAATTTCCATACCACCAGATAACATCTTTTTAGCTATTTCCTCTTTACCATCTTTCAACCCTTCCCTTCTTGCCTTCTCTTCCAACAGGTATGGCAGAACATACTTCTTACTTTTCTCTAATTCTTCAAACAGACCACTTTCAGCAAAGCTGTAAAAATCATCCGTTGAAATAATAATATGATCCAAAATTTCCTTATGCAGTAACCTGGCCGCTTGAATCATTTTTTCAGTGATATCTTTATCAGCTTCTGAAGGCGTTAAATTTCCACTGGGGTGATTGTGAACCAGAATTAACTTTACCGCTAACTTGATAGAAGCCAGCTCTAATACTTCACTGGGTGTTATAATGGCATTATCAACGCTTCCCAGACTAACCAGCTCAATATATAAAATTTTATTGCTCTTAGATAACCCAACAGCCCAGAAATGCTCTTAAAAGACTTGTAAAAGACTTGGACAGCCATAACTTATAAAAAACAACTGAATTAATTATTTAATATTTCATCTCACTTTCCAACCTGGATTTTTTATAGAATTAAGTGACAAAAAG
>JBFFIY010000079.1:0-21446 GCA_041556195.1 Enterobacterales bacterium | reverse complement strand
TTCAGCAATAAGTTAGGTGAACCATTTGGATTACTGATTTTATTGACGCTTGCCTGGTTAGTTATTGCTGTATCCACCTGAGCGGGAGTAGCACTTGGGTTAGCTTGTAAATACAAAGCTGCAACACCGGCAACGTGAGGAGATGCCATTGATGTTCCGCTAATTGTATTGGTTCCACCATTGCTCCAGGTTGAAAGGATATTTGAACCAGGTGCAAAGATATCAATACAAGAACCCCAGCTTGAGAAGCTTGAACGTGCATCAGTATTCGTTGATGAAGCTACAGTAATAGCTGCTGGTACCTTATTAGGTGAACCGGAACATGCATCGATATTATCGTTACCTGCTGCAACGGCAAAAGTAATTCCAGCGTTAATAGCATTGTTAACAGCACTATCAAGAGCAGCAGAATCACCACCACCTAAACTCATGTTGGCAACTGCAGGTAATGTAGCATTTGCTGCAACCCAGTCAATACCACCGATAACACCTGAGTTAGAACCTGAACCCTGACAATCCAGTACTCGAACAGCTGTTAAACTAACGTTCTTGGCAACACCGTAGGTTGAGCTACCCACTGTTCCGGCTACGTGTGTTCCGTGACCGTTACAATCTGAGGCATTACTGTCATTATCAACAAAATCCCAACCACTCACTGCGCGACCATTAAAGTCACTGTGAGAAGTTAAAATACCTGTATCAATAATATAAGCATTTACACCTGTACCATCTTCTGAATAAGTATAACTACTGCTTAAAGGCAAATCTGTCTGATCGATACGATCTAAACCCCAGGTAGCACCATTTTGAGTTGCATTAGCATGCATCATTTGATCTTGTTCAAGGTACTGAACTCTTGGATCCTGGCGAAGTCTGTTTATTTCTGAAGCATCCATTCTTACAACAAAACCATTGATTGCATTAGAATATTGACGAGTTACCTGACCGTTAACATTACCAGCAATATCTAAAGCCATGGTGTTGACCATTTCACGTCGATCACCAGCTGACTGTGTTGATAAACCTGAACCAGGTTGATTTTTCAATATAACAATATATTGATCAGCAATCGCACGATTAGAAAGAGCTGGTTTAAATTGTGCTAAAGGAGTTAGATCTCTAAGCCCGTTTTCAGGGGAAATACCCTGGCCAGCTGCAACAGCAGTTTGACTAGCAGCAGTGAAACATAAAGCCACTGCACTAGCACATAATGCTTTATTGAATGGAAATTTCATTAATTTATTCTCCCTCCCCAGTCCAGAGAAATGGGGTTGCGTTTAACGTTGTGGTTAAGAACAACAATAGATTTTTTTTGTTTTTTACAATTGTTGAGTTGCTCAGTCGACATACAGGTTCAACATCCTGTAGATATTATATAGAGGGGCTAATTTTTAAATTCTTGACAACCCAATCCCATTTCTACTTCCTGATAGGAAAAATATATGTATTCCTGAGAGCATTAAACTTATCGGAAAATCACTTAAATTAAATGTAATTATTACCATTTAACGACAATTTATTGGAATATAATTATTACTTTTAGCTATTAAAAAACATTTGTTTTATTCAAACAAAACAATAAGTTACGTAGAAAACATCAAGTGATGTTTTGTCACAATTGAGATGCGTTCATTCTGATTTTAAAATTTCTAATCAACTAAATTTAAAACAAAAAAAAGAGACCCTGAGGCCTCTTTTTTTATTGCTGAAACTTAGTTGAAAGTAACAGACCAGGAATCGATAATTCCTGTATCACCACCAGCGTTATCAAACACTTCTAACTTCCAGGTTCCTGAACTATCTACACCAGCTGCATTAACAGTATAGCTTTCCAGAATATCATTAGATGAACCACCAGTTTTGTCTCTAAGAACTGCACTGGCACCTGTAGGAGTGATTAGAGTCAATTTCAAATCACCAACATAGGTATGTTTGATATCAACATTAATGGTTACCGTACCTGAGTCACCAGTACGGCTCACAGGGATACTGCTGGTTGCAGTGCTGTTGTCACTAATTGTCACGTTGTTGCTATTCGTGAAAGTGCCAGCTCCGCCGCCACCGCCGCCGCTTGCAGCTGTGAAGCTACCAGTTAGACTGACGTTTGCGAAAGTACTAAAGGCAACTATCATCACATGATAAGTTCCTGCTTGAGCCGTAGCAATCGGGCAAGACTCTGAATTACCACTAGCAAATGGGCGGCAATCATAGCTGGTTGTGGTAGGTGCACTACCAAACTTAACATACAGATCCGCATCACCGGAACCACCAGCCATATCAAAACTTAAACCTGTAGCACCTGCAGGTACATCCAGAGTGAAGTTAAGCTGGCCATCTTTAGAAGCACTTAAACCAGTCATAGCAACACCATTGGTCAACTCATTACCAGTTGGTGGTGGAGGTGGGGGCGGTGGTGTACTTTCGGTAAAGCTACCAGTCAGACTCACGCCTGAGAAAGTGCTAAAGGCCACTATCATTACATGATAAGTTCCAGCCTGAGCCGAAGCTATCGGGCAAGACTCTGAATTACCACCAACAAATGGACGACAATCATAAGAGGTTAAAGTTGGAGCACTACCGAACTTAACATACAAGTCAGCATCACCTGTGCCACCTGACATACCAAAACTCAAGTTAGTAGCACCTGCTGGCACATCAAGAGTAAAGTTAAGCTGGCCATCTTTTGATGCACTTAAACCAGTCACAGCAACACCATTAGTCAACTGATTACCAGTTGGTGGTGGCGGTGGGGGTGGAGTAGCAGCCACTGTGACATTGCTTGAACTGGTTGCAGTTTGAGCCGCAGTGTCAGTAACAGTCAAAGTAACCGTGTATGTTCCATCTGCTCCATAAGTATGGTTAGCAGTTGAACCTGAAGCCGTTGATCCGTCACCAAAGTTCCAGCTATAACCCGTGATGCCGTTATCATCAGTAGAAGCACTACCGTTGAAGCTACAAGCTAATTCTGTACAGCTATTGGTGAAACTTGCTGTAGGAGCATTATCAACCGGAGGAGGAGTACCACTTCCACAGGCTTGTGTTGCTAAATAATCAATAGCGTCTTTGGTTTGAACCAAACCATGACCAAATTTAACATCACGACCAGCAGCACCTAAATCAGTTGCTGTTACCGCTAATGCATCACGCACTTCCTGGTTTGAACAACTTGGGTGATGAGACCATACCAAAGCAGCTACACCTGCAACATGGGGAGATGCCATGGAGGTTCCACTCATTTTGCCATAATCGCCAGCTCCAATACTAATGCTGGCCGATTGACCAATTTGACCCAACATCGCTGCGCCGTCAGTATCTGATGCTGTAACAGCAGGAATAGTAGTTGTATTAGTTGTACCTAAAGTACCGCCAAAAGATCCGGCTGCGTTATTATATATGACCGCGCCAATACCACCTGAGTCCTGACAATTTTTAACTTTATCGTGGAAAGAGATATTACCACGCTGAATCAAACAAACTTTTCCATTTGCTCCAGAGTTTGTGCTCTCACCAGTGGCAAAATTAAATAAAGCACCTGTTGCATTGCCCTGATTTTCCATAGCATTAATGGTGTAACCTGTACTTCCAACAGTTAATGATTCAAGGCTACCTAAACCATTAGGGAAAGTAGATAATGTATCAACACCCGGGCCAGATAATTCAACAGGGGCATTTTTCTGAGAGAAATCTGCAAGAGCACTGTTAATATCTACCGCAGCTACAGAAACAACGTTATCGTAAGAAGCTGGATAGGATAAAGCATCTGTTCCACTACCCACAACACCATCGTTACCAGCAGCAGCGATTAACAGAACTCCATTTGCATATAAAGAATTAATGGCAGCGTTTTCTGTGGAGTCAGAACCACTACCACCCAAACTCATATTGATTACATCAGCACCATTTGCTTCACAAGTTTGCATAGCAACTGTCAAAGATGATGAATACCCCCAGCCAGCTTCATTAAAGACTTTGATGATATGAACGCTTGGATCACTACCAATAACACCAACAACCCCCAGGCCATTGTTGAGTGCAGCGATAGTACCAGCAACGTGAGTTCCATGAGGTCCACCATGGTCGAACCAGTTACCTGTTCCACTATCGTTAGTACCTGTAACAGTTCCGCCCTGGCTACCTAAATCTTCATGAGGAAGATTCATGCCTGAGTCAATAATACAAATTTTCTTACCACCGTTAGCTGCAGAAGCAGGAGCATCACTAACCTGATCGGCTTGAACTAAACTAATTCCATAAGGAACCGTTTGAGCCATAAAATGCCTTTTATGGTCGATCCCTACATACTCAACATCACCTCGGTTAGCCATTGCTGCAGCTGCTCTTGGCGTCATTTCAACTGCTGCAGCATTAGACTGAACCATATCCAGTTTCATCACAGCACCAGCCTGAGATAAGATTTGAGCACGGCTAATAGAAGCACCTGACATAATTGAAGCATCTTTAAATTTCACAATGTAACGTTGCTGTGCTTGTCTTTCAAAAACCTGACCAGCGAAACGCGCTTGTGGCGTATCTGAAGCTGGTGCAACAGAGGCACTGGCTACAGAGCTAAAAGCAACAGCACTTGCAAGAAGTGCTCTTTTGAATGGTACCGACATATAATTATTTCTCCCTCCCAGAACAATAGAACCGGGAATTTTTATATTAATTTTATCGAAGCAAATTTGAATGGAACAGGCTGCTCGAAGCATTTATATCAGCAAGACTCTTTTTAAAATTCTGTAAATATGGATCCCCATATCCATTTCACAAAGCCTTCCTGGTTATGCGTTTTTTTTTGCATAGAGCGACTGAGCATCCAAAATAGCGGAGGAGAGGATGAAAAAATACGGAAATATTACCAGTTTTTAATACATTTTGCTTATATGTATATTCATTTTTCGAATATATCGAATTATTTTATTTACAAAATGTTACATTAATAGTTATACATTACAATAAGTTAGAGTAGAATGTTTTCCACTTATAACAAACTTGCCTGAACTTTTACATTTAAGTTTGACCCAATATGAGTAATGCTTACCCTAATTTAACTAATACCAATTATCCTCCTTGAATTATCGAAATATTGTACTAACAGGGAAAAAAGGCGCTTTGTTAGGTGAGGCTTCGGATTCAATTCTGAACAAAAGAAGAGGATATTTTGGGTTTAGGAAGAATTAAAGTATCTACTCAGCGAGTTGTCACATGTACCCGTAACTGTTCAGGTTGCCTCTAAAATGAGTCAGATCGAGGCAAAAAATGTGAGTATACTCGATTATTTGACCATTTTTGAACGATGAGATGGCTCATTTTAGGGGTAAGCTGAATAGTTACGAATTAAATTGATGTAGATAACCTCAACTCTATGAATATTCCAAAGATATTACTCGTAATGGAAATAAATAGTTTTAAAGTAGGTATATCCGTCAAAACCAACAAAGCTCAGTGGCCCCCCATCATGGAGAAGTTGAAAATACACTAAAAATAGACACCTGATCGTTATTTTTAATTTTTATTACAATGTTTTCCGCTTGTTGATAGAGTTGATTTATGTCTGTGTCGCCAGCTATTTCCTGGGCTAGTTGTTCATAAGTGGGGTTTTGGTTACATAAACTAATAGAGAATATTATACAAAGTTCTTGTATTTCATCAGGTTTACTATAATCACAATCAATGTAACTGCTACAAGCCGCTATAAGGCTTGAAGCAATAATAATTTTTTGTTCGGAGTTTAACTCTGCATCTGGATTATTTGAGTTATTAGTAATCCGTGGCAATAATAACAACAACTCTTGTGGATCTTTAATATGTTGACTTAACTCTTTTATTTTTTCAGGGAAAAAAGATGGATTTATATTGTCAGGATAAGGTATTGGATAAAAAGCACCTAAGTAAAATTCCAAATCGTTGTGTTTAGACAGTTCTAACATATAATTTTCTGCTAAATTATTTATCTCTGTCTCATCAAAGTTAGAACCTTCACAATACATATCTGAAGTTTTATAAATTTCACTCACATAACTATTACCATCATCTGCTTTTTGCCATTCAGGTAAGTCAGCCATAGTTCGGCACAACGCTAATATTTGTAAACCAATATAAAGCTGACGTGAATTGGGTTTATCAATACTTTTAAGGTTTTCTAAATCAACCATAGCCATGCCAGCACCATGGGTATAAAAATCAAGTTCCATACTATCCGGTACTGCAAAAGTATCCCATAAATCACGAATATTCTGTTGTCGCTGTAATAGATCGGCTGGTAAGTCTGGGTTATTTTCCTTTAAGATTTCAAGTGCTTGTCTATGGGCCTTTTTTTCAGATTTTAGTAATTGTTCTATTTCATTAGCTTTAGAAACAGGAGCGTTTACAAATTCTGTTATATTAAGAATAAATAACACTAAAAAAACACCTGTGACTATATACAGCCACAGATATTTTACTTTTATGTGAGAAAAGCTCAGTTTCATAGTTTTTTAGTATCGATTACCATCTTCATCTATATAGGTTATAGCACCATCGCATCGACAAAATTCTATTCCGCTACCATGGCCACCAGGAAAACCTATAAAATAAACACCTGATTGGCCAGGTACCTCCGTAGCTGGCCCAATTCTAACAATATTACCATCTTTATCTTCAATAAATATCAATATATAGACATCGGAAAATTTTGTACCGTTAGTAGTGATTGTTAGTGTTTTACCATCAGGGGTCTTCACTTTGATTTTAGTACCAGCCTTTATCTTGTATACCCTGATTCCAATTTTAGCTAATGCTAAATTTATTGCCCTCGTATTTAACTCTATGCCAACAGCTGGATCGAAATTCTGGTTAATTTCTACCTCAATAGATTTTGAAGTAGTGCGTGCTTCAATGAGCAGTGGCAATACATTCTTATGTGCCTGCCATAGTTCATCAACTTTAGCATCTGTTGATAACACAAAACCAAAGTACATCAACCTAGGGCCACCCCAGATATCTACCCATTCTGATTCAACGTGAACTGTTCTTAAAGTCTGCGAATACTCATTTAAGACCAATATCTCAGATTTATCACTGTTACTTTGAAAATAAGAAATCGCCGAGATTTTAAAATCACTATCAGAAACACAACTATCACAATAGGTGGTACCATAGCCTGATAACAATTAAAAATCATCATCGTAAACATCAGCATAAACATTCTGTGAAATAATAAAAGCTGAAAATATAAAAGTAAGGGCGTATCGAGCTTGTCTAAAAGTTTTCTGTAAATGCATTATTTATTCCTTTATCACCCCATTGGATGATCCTGATATGAGTTTATAGTTATTTTAAAAAATCTGAGCCGTTCAGATAAATGTACTTTATCAGCAGACCTTTATTTTTTTTCTCATATTTCAGACATTTTTTGGTCTAATCCTGCCAAATTCACTATTACTTTCAATATCAATAAAATAATTCAACAAAAAACCACAAAATGATCTAACAAATGCGTAAAACATCAAAAGTAATCTGAATTCTGAAATAAGATGGGCTACATTGCACAGCTATTAGTACGCAATCTTTGCCTACAGAATGAAAGTGAGGGTCGAGAGGTGGGCATTGCCCACCCCTTCAGGTGGATTAATTAATTCTAGGCTTTAACTGCCCAGTTAAATATTGTTGGCTCATCTCATCCAGAGAGATAGCTTTTATTTTACTAGCATTACCTGCAGTTCCAAAAGCTTCATATCGTGATTTACAAATGCCACTCATTGCATCTGTGGCAACAGCCAGATATTTACGAGGATCAAAACCACTTTTATTTTCAGCCAGATAACGTCTTACTGCTCCAGTAGATGCCATGCGAAGATCCGTATCTATATTAACCTTACGCACACCGTTTTTAATGCCTTCTTGAATTTCTTCAACGGGTACACCGTAAGTTTGCCCCATATCTCCACCGAATTCATTAATAATGGCAAGCCAGTCTTGTGGTACCGATGAAGAACCGTGCATGACCAGGTGAGTATCAGGTATGCGAGCATGAATAGCTTTAATGCGATCGATGGCAAGAATATCGCCAGTAGGCGGGCGAGTAAACTTATAAGCGCCATGACTTGTTCCTATGGCGATAGCCAGGGCGTCAACCTGAGTTGCCTTAACAAAAGTGGCTGCTTCTTCCGGATCGGTTAATAATTGTTCCATGGTTAACTGGCCTTCAGCTCCTGAACCATCTTCTTCACCAGCCATACCGGTTTCAAGTGATCCCAGACATCCGAGTTCTCCTTCTACACTGACACCGCAGGCATGAGACATCTCCACAACTTTTCTTGTCACTTCAACATTATATTCAAAGCTGGATGGAGTCTTCATATCTTCTTTAAGAGAGCCATCCATCATCACCGAGGTAAAACCTGACTGAATTGACTGTTGGCAAACAGCAGGAGATGAACCATGATCCTGATGCATTGCGACTGGTATATGTGGCCATTCTTCAACCGCCGCCATAATAAGGTGACGCAAAAAAATTGCTCCTGCATATTTTCTGGCTCCTGCAGAAGCCTGGATAATAACCGGGCTATCTGTAGTATCCGCTGCCACCATAACCGCACGCATTTGCTCAAGATTATTGACATTAAAAGCAGGGATACCGTAATTATATTCTGCTGCATGATCCAGCATTTGTCGCATTGAAATCAGTGCCATGGAGTGCTCCTTCAAGTTGATTTTTTATCTAGTGAGTTAGGATCTACAGATCCTGACGTGCTCTTTGTTCTAAAATACATATCGCTGGCAAGGGTTTTCCTTCTACAAATTCGAGAAAAGCACCGCCGCCAGTAGATATATATGAAATTTTATCTTTAATGCCATATTTATCGACAGCCGCCAGTGTATCTCCTCCACCTGCAATACTGAAAGCCGATGAGTTGGCAATAGCATGAGCCAATACTTTGGTGCCTTCGGCAAATTGATCAAATTCAAAAACGCCAACAGGACCATTCCAGATGATTGTGCCAGCTTTCGCGATAACTTGCGCGAGTTTTTGTGCACTATTTGGTCCTATGTCGAAAATCATATCATCATTTTCAACGTCAGAAACACTTTTAGTACTGGCAACTGCTGTGGCACTAAACTCTTTACCAACAACGACATCTTCTGGAATAGGAATATCTGCGCCCCGCTGAGAAGTCTCGTTAATTAGATCTTTTGCATTGCCAACTAAATCTTTTTCTGAGAGTGACTTACCAATGACATAACCACTTGCCTCAATAAAGGTATTGGCAATACCGCCGCCGACAATTAATTGATCCACTTTTTTAGATAATGAATTAAGCACGGTGAGTTTGGTAGAAACCTTTGAACCGCCAACAATCGCCACCAGAGGTCGAGCCGGGTTATCCAGAGCTTTTGCCAGGGCTTCAAGCTCGGCCACCATTAACGGACCAGCACAGGCAATTTTTGAATACTCTGCAACACCATAGGTGGAGGCCTGAGCTCGATGTGCGGTGCCAAAAGCATCATTGACAAAAACATCACATAAAGCGGCTAATTTTCTGGAGAGTTCAGCATCATTTTTTTTCTCGCCAGGGTTGCCCCTGACATTTTCAAAAACGACCACTTCGCCACTATCAACTTTAACGCCCTCTAAATAATCAGTCACTAAACGAACAGGTACATCCAACAATGATTGTAAATGTTTAACGATGGGTGCCATAGAGTATTCAGCAGTTAAACTTCCTTCAACCGGCCGTCCCAGATGGGACATAACCATTAATTTCGCACCCTTTTCCAGAGCCAGTTTAATGGTGGGTAATGCCGCCAGAATCCTGGCATCACTGGTCACCACTCCATCTGTTATTGGAACATTGAGATCTTCACGGATCAGAACTCGCTGATCGTTCAGCTCCAGATCTACCATTTTTATAACATTCATTTTAATCCCTCAATTTGATCTCTCAAGTTAAGAAAACCTAAAGTTTTGCCATCTTGACAGCAGTATCAATCATGCGATTAGAAAAGCCCCATTCATTATCATACCAGGCAAGAACCTTCACCATATTTCCTCTGACTCTGGTTTGAGTCGCATCAAAAATAGAAGAGGCAGGATGATGATTAAAGTCGGTAGAAACCAATTGCTCTTCACTATAACTTAAAACTTTTTCATCAGCGGCAGCTTTCATGATTCTATTCACTTCAGCCACTGTTGTATCTTTACCTGCATCAAAAGTTAAATCAACAATAGAAACATTCAAAGTTGGTATACGCATGGCAAATCCATCCAGCTTGCCTTCCAGTTCAGGTAACACCAAACCCAATGCTTTAGCCGCACCCGTGTTTGTTGGAATAATCGATTGAGCAGCGGCTCGTGCGCGGCGTAAATCTTTATGGGGGTTATCAATGATATTTTGGTCGTTGGTATAAGCATGAACAGTGGTCATCAAACCTTTACTGATCCCAAGTCCATCATTAAGTGCTTTTGCCATGGGTGCCAGACAATTGGTTGTACATGAAGCACAAGATACAATGGTATGATCAGCTGTCAAAATGTCATCATTAACTCCATAAACGATGGTTGAATCTATGTCACTACCACCAGGTGATGAAATAAGAACCTTCTTAGCACCACCAACAAAATGTTTGCTGGCACCTGCTCTATCTTTAAAGTGACCTGTACATTCCAATACCACATCAACGTCATACTCTCCCCAAGCTAAATTTTCGGGGTTTCGATCGGCAAACATTTTAATGGCATCACCATTCACATACATATGCTCATCATCACCACTTACTTCAGCGGCAAATCGACCATGAGTAGTATCATATTTGGTAAGATGAACACTGGTGGGTATTGGATGAGATGAGTTTATAGCAACAACTTTAATTTCATCTTGACGGTTATATTCATAAATAGCGCGTAAAATCATACGGCCAATACGACCATATCCATTAATAGCAACACGAACTGTCATGAGTAATTCTCCAAAAATTTAATCAGTAAAAAGTGCTCGTAGGATCAAATAGTAAATCTAAAAATTAGTTTAACTCTGATCCCGCAGTTGATCGCGGGATCAAGGTTCAAGGTTCAAGGTTCAAGGTTCAAGGTTCAAGGTTCAAGATAAAAGTGCTATCGCTCTTTGGTAAACTTTATCAACGGTAAACCCAAACTCTTCAAACAACTCATTCGCAGGAGCCGACTCACCATAGGTAGTCACACCAACCACATCACCATCGAGACCAACCAGTTTGTACCAAACATCAGGTTGGGCTGCTTCTATTGCCAATCTGGCAGTTACCGCTTTAGGCAGAACTTCATTTTGATATGTCTCATCCTGCTCATAAAACACATCAAGAGATGGCAGAGAAACCAACCTGACTTTTTTGCCTTCTTCCGTCAGTTTGTTATAAACATCTTTAGCTAAAGCCACTTCAGAACCGGTTGATAATAAGATGATCTCTGGCTGTTCTTCACAATCTGCTAACACATAACCGCCGCGAGAAATTTGACTAATTTGCTCTTCAGTTCTAGTTTGATGCGGCAAATTTTGTCGAGATAAAATCAGTGCCGTAGGGCCACCTTTTCTCTCTAATGCCTGCTGCCAGGAAACAGCTGTTTCTACTGCATCCGCAGGTCTCCAACTAACAAGATTAGGCGTCACACGCATACTGGCAAGCTGTTCAACTGGTTGATGAGTTGGACCATCTTCCCCCAAACCAATTGAGTCGTGAGTGAATACATAAATACAGCGCTGCTTCATCAAAGCTGCCATTCTGATGGCATTACGTGCATATTCCATAAACATTAAAAAGGTGCCACCGTAGGGAATAAATCCACCATGTAAAGCAAAACCATTCATGATGGCTGCCATGGCAAATTCTCGAACCCCGTAATACATATAGTTTCCTGACGCATCTTCTCTACTCACGCCTTTAGAATGGCTGGTAATAGTCAGATTAGAACCCGCTAAATCTGCTGAACCACCCATCATTTCCGGCAACCACCCAGTGAGTGACTCCAATACCATCTGTGATGCTTTACGACTGGCAACTGTAACCTGATCATCAGATAGTTGTTTGATCAAGGTCGCCATCTTGTCATTAAAATCTTTGGGTAAATCACCGCTTAAGCGACGTTTTAATTCTTGGGCTAATTCAGGGTAAGCCTCATGATAAGCCAAATAGTCACGATTCCAGTTATCTTCTAATTTTTGCCCCCTGGGACGTGCATCCCACTTTTCATAGATATTCTCAGGAATTTCAAAAGCACCGTGCTTCCAGCCTAATTTTTTACGAGTTGCAATAATTTCATCATCACCTAATGGCGAACCATGACAGTTTTCAGTCCCTTCTTTATTAGGAGAACCGAAACCAATAATGGTTTTACAACAAATCAACGTAGGTCTTGTTAGATCGGCCCGAGCCGCTTCAATGGCCACTTTGATAGCATCAGGGTTATGTCCATCGACATTAGCGATAACCTGCCAATTATAGGCTTCAAAACGTTTAACCGTATCATCGGTAAACCAGCCTTCCACCTCACCATCAATGGATATACCATTGTCATCATAAAAAGCGATAAGTTTACCTAAACCCAGGGTTCCCGCTAATGAACAAGCTTCATGAGAAATACCTTCCATCAAACAACCATCACCTAAAAACGCATAAGTGTAATGATCAATGATTTGATGATTGTCTTGGTTAAACTGTTCTGCCAACACCTTTTCAGACAAAGCAAAACCAATGGCATTGGCAATACCCTGACCTAATGGACCTGTAGTAGTTTCAATACCAGGCGTATAACCATACTCAGGATGACCAGGGGTTTTGGAATGAAGTTGTCGGAATTGCTTTAAATCATCAATAGATAAAGCATATCCACTCAGGTGTAATAAAGAGAAAATAAGCATGGAGCCATGTCCATTACTTAATACAAAACGGTCACGATTGACCCAGTTAGGGTTTTTGGGACTATGGCTCAGATAATCGTTCCATAGTACTTCGGCAATATCCGCCATGCCCATAGGGGCACCCGGATGACCAGATTTAGCTTTCTGAACAGCGTCCATACTCAATGCACGTATGGCATTGGCAAGTTCAAAACGAGATGACATGCAACTCTCCTGCAACAAGGCATTTTTGGGCGCACATTGTCCCTTAGAGTGGCCTTTAACGCAAATGCTTTGGGCTAAAATCAGGTGAATCACATAAATCTGCAGAAGCTCTTAACGCTACTGGCTGAACTAAAAATCTGCTCTCCATCAACAAAAGTGTGTATGAATTGTTCAATTTCACTATGTACGTCAAGGTCTTACACATCTATTTCATGCCCAACCAGATTATCCAGACTAATAGCTGAAAGATTCTTTCATGGCATTTAACATTTAGACTGAAACCGCCCTTCAACTGTATTGTTCAGCAAAATAGCTTTGGAACCAGGATAATTCTGATGGAAAATTGTATGATTTATTTATAAATCTCAAGCAAACATCGGTGTTTTTTTCAAAATGCTACACATTTCCCAAAAAAATATGGAAACAATCGTTGTAAGCGATTTATTAACTGACTGTCTTTTTATGTTGAAACGGGTTAAATTGTCACCTGTTTATTATATGCCTCTTCTTTTCTCCAACTGGCAGGTTCTCATAAACCCCAATGACCATTTATCAACAACTAAAAGAATCTTTCTATTACGCCCCTCTCAGTTTAATGAAGCTGAGAAAAAGCTCCGCTAAATGGCCAGGAATTTATTTTATATCCGGGCTGGTTGTTTTTTCGCTTTCGATCTGGCTAACACTAGCCAACCAGGAAGCATTGAAACAGTTATTGTTAGATTATTTTTTTCCTGAATCATGGCATTCTGTTTCAGAAACACTGGCTGAGTTTTTCTTTGAGTCTCAGGCAAAATCCGTTTTAAGCAATATGATTTTATCGGGTTCTCTGGTATTAGCGTCAATATTTTTATTTCCCGTTAAGGAAAAATACTCTGCTGAATTCGAGAAAGATGCCAATTTTAAAAATGGTGTTGTTCATGAATTTCCACTCGTTTACCAAGCCTGGGAAGAGGTAAAACTTTTTCTGCTTTATTTGACCGCCCAAATGGTCATTCTATGGATTGGTTATTATCCTTACCAATGGACAAACTGGTTGTCGATTTCTCTCAGTTATCTGTTTTTATTTTCCACCTTTGGTCTGGATTTTATCTCGCCAACTTTGCAAAGACATCGAATTCAATACAGCTTGATACTTAAAGGACTTTTTAGAAAACCCCTGTTAATACTTACCTTCGGTTTTTTATTTAGTTTACCTGTTATTTTATTGAGTTTTTATATTTTTACTATTGAAGAACTCAGTCTCATTGAAATATCCGGCATTTTATTTTTAAGTAATCTTCTTTTTCTGACCCTGGCAATACCCGCAGGAACTCGAATTGCCAGCACCCTTCTGCCAGACATCAGAAAAACTGCTTCTCCCACAAGAAAAACGATGACTTATAGCTATTCAATGATGTTTATGCTTTTGATTGCCGGACTTTTGTTTCATGGAAAACTGATTTCGAGCATGCATCATAAGAGTCAGATCCTGAAAGCAGAATATAGTATTGATTGGTCATCCATCGATTTTAACTCAACTTCGTTATCACAGTTTTTTAATGGTGAAGCATTAAGTCAGCTATCGTTTGAGATGATTATTAACAACCCTACAGAGTTTGATATTGTCATTGAAAAAAGTAAAATTTTTGTAGATAAAAAAGAAATTGTTATAGCCACCATTGATTTAAGTGGTTTTACTATTCCCGCTGGAGAAAGCCATAGAGTAAAACTTCAATTAGACTCCCAGTCTGATTTAAGTTCTATTACCGATTATAAAACTATTTTTGAAGACTGGCATATTGATATGCATTTAGAATTATTCCCTGGTATTCCTTTTATTTTGAATATCATAGATTAGGCGCAATAAAAAAGGTGCTGCTGCACCTTTTTTATCGTTAATTTACACGAGTTAGAAATAACATCTATTCAACAATTTCTAATAACTCGACATCAAATTGCAATGTAGCACATGGGCCAATCGCCTCACCTGCACCCTGTTCTCCATAAGCTAAACCATGAGGTATGGTTAAACGCCATTTAGCACCTGGAGCCATCATCTGTAGCGCTTCTGTCCAGCCACTTATGACACCATTTACAGGAAATTCAACGGGTTCGCCACGCTCATATGAACTATCAAAGACAGTACCATCCATCAGGGTTCCATGATAATGCGTTTTAACTTTTGAAGTTGCTGTAGGTTTTTCGCCAGAACCTTCTGTAATAATTTCGTATTGCAGTCCAGATTCAGTAACAATTACACCTTCTTTTTCAGCATTTAATTTAAGAAATGCTTCCGCTTCAACCAGAATGTCTTTATTTTGTTCATCCTGCCTGGCTTTCAACACTGCTGTTACATGATCAAAAGCTACTTTAATTTCTTGTTGAGAAACTGCAGTTTCAGCCTGATTAAAAGCATCTTTTAACCCTTCAGCAACAGCATTAACATCTAATCCGTCAAAAGGTTGTCCTAATAGCTGTGTGCCCATATTAAGACCCACGCCATAACTCGCCTTTGACTCTAAAGTTGGGAATTTGTCACTCATTGAAAAATCTCTCTCTCATTAAAAAAAAGGCGATTGTAACATATATACCCCAATCCGCTTACAAGAAAATCCGGAGAAAGATTCAAAGAACAACACCAATGCAAGTCCTATTCAGACTGTAAATTTGAGCTAATTCTTCTCGTTTATGAATCTTTTGAATTAATTGATATAGTAAACCAGAATTCTGATCCTTCGTAGGGCGTACTATTTACGCCAATTTCACCTCCCATTAGTTCAACTAATCGTCTACAGATTGAAAGGCCTAAGCCTGTTCCGCCATATTTGCGAGCCATTCCCGTATCTACTTGGCTAAAGGGTTTAAACAAAAAGCTTTGGTCTTTTGCAGAAATACCAATTCCACTATCGGCAACAGAGAAGGTTAAAACCTTTTTAATTTGTTTTGCACTATCAATCTCAACTTTAATCGACACATCGAGCGATACGGTTCCAGTGTCAGTAAATTTTATGGCGTTATTGACCAGATTAGTGAGCACCTGTCTTATTCTATATCGTGCACCATAAATACTGGCCGGAATAATTTCTTCTACGGAACAACTCAAGGTCAACGATTTCCCCCGGGCTGTTAGACGACCCACATTAATAATTTCCTGACATAACTTACGCAGATCAAAATAATTTTCATCTAACGCTAATTTACCAGCCTCTATTTTGGAAAAATCAAGAATATCGGTTACTAAAAATAATAAAGAATCGGCACACTCTACAACAATTTCAGTATATTCTTTTTGTTCATCGTTAAGCTCGGTTTCAAGCAATAACCCACTCATGCCAACAATGCCATTCATTGGCGTTCTTATTTCATGCGACATGTTAGCAAGAAACTGACTTTTGGCCTGATTAGCTTCCACGGCTTCTTGAGCAAATATTTCTGCATTTTGTCGCTGTTGTTGCAAATTATTTGTTCGCTCTTCAATGGTTAAACATAATTGATTAAAACTTTCAGCAAGAACACCAAGTTCATCTTGTCGATTATTATTGATCCTGACTGAATAATCTCCCGCTGCTAACTGTTTAGCTGCAACGGTAAGCTCACCTAAAGGCGAAACTAATAGTCTATTTTGCACAGCCCATACTAACAATGCTACACCAGTAAATCCTACGATAAATAGTAGAGTGAATATAATAAAATACTCTATTTTTAAGACTTCAAATGCATCTAATAAAACAATATTAAACCATTTTATCGATTCAATATAACTTATTCCAAGCAACATGTTTTTATTATCAATTTGTATAGTACTGGTATAAACCTTGTCCGGGTTGTTTAATGCCTTATCTAACACACTATTCAGAATTTCTCGTTCTTCTGGCAGTGCCACCCGTTGCCACAAGGTAGGCTGTTTATCCAGATCAATTTCAGATTGAGCTGAATTGATATTTAAACTATCAATACTTGCCTGAATTTGTCCCTTTTGGTCAATAAGCAAGGGTTCTATATTTTGATTGTCATCAAGAATAAAATCTTCAATGAAATGACTAATATCGATTCCGGTTCCAACCACTCCTAGCGGATGCTCCTCATCGTAAATAACAACGTTAACCCATAACTTTCTCATACCAAGCTCTGTTTTATGGTCAATATTAATCTGATAAGGCTGTTTAGCTTTAATAGCTCGGTAAAACCATGAGTCATCAATACCTTTAGAGCCTAAAGTGCGGAGTAAAATTGCCGATTGTTTACTTGAGTCAGATTCAGAAAAATACAGATTACTGCTTTTAGCAAAGGAAATAAAATAGTTGTGATTAGAAAATTGTTGTTTGTAGGTATGAAAGACTTGCATAGCACTTTCTTGCTTTTCTGGATTATTTTCATCTTTCGCCCATTCTATTAATTCATTAACACGCGCCATAAGCAATGCACTGGTTAAATCATTCTGAATAGCGGCATTCACTTTTTGCTTGTGTAATTGCACATAACTTTCAGCTAATTGATGGTCTAATTCGCTAGCGACATTAACACCAAAGCTCACCAATCCAATAACACTCAAACCACCAATTAGAAAAAATATAGCAAAAAGAAATAAAATTGATTTCCCGCGTAGCCCTAACTGGCCCAGGTTTTTACTTGATTTTGGTCGAGAATTTAACATCTTACTTATTCCCCCCCCTGAACTTCATTTACCCAGCACCTCTTTCTTGCAAAGGTCTCTAGGGTCTGTTGATCTTTGGGGAGAGTACAGATTTTTAGGTGTTTTTTCATCTATCGAGGCAAAAAAGTGTAAATATAGTCACTCTACATCACATTTTTTTAACGAAGAGAGAGGGAAAAACAACAAAAAGATGTGTTTTAACCAAAGGTCAACAGACCCTAATACTTTAACAAAAATTCCAGCGATTTTTTAACCGTTCTCCATTCTTGATTAATAATTGAAAAAACTACCGTATCTCTATAACAGCCATCGGGATCTTGTTGATGGTTTCTAAGTACACCATCTTGTTTTGCTCCTAATCTTTCTATCGCTTTACGAGAGGTTAGGTTATGCCAATGCGTTCTGAATTCAACTGCTATAGCTGATAAATGTTCAAAGGCATGTCTAAGAAGTAAGTATTTACATTCAGTATTCACACCTGTTCGTTGAAAGCTCTTAGCATACCAGGTATAACCAATTTCAACTCTGTGCCTGATGGGATCAGAATTACAAAATCTCGTCGTTCCAATGATGTCTCCCGTTTGATTATGCTGAATGGCAAAAGGTAGTGATGAATCACTATCCAGTTGTTCAAGGGCTGTATTGATATAAGCATCAATATTTTCACTGGAAGGTACACTTGTGTACCAAAGTTCCCATAGATTGCCGTCTGATGCGGCTTTGATTAGAGCATTTTCATGTGCCCTTGTCAGAGGGATCAAAGTTACCAGCTCACCTTTTAATTCAACTTGTTCGAGCCATTTTTTCATTTATTTACCAATAACTAACCATTATGATGATAAAAGCGATTCGTTTCCAGACAATAAGCGGTAAGTTGATTTCCCCAAACACAGCCTGTATCAACACCGATAAACTGCTCTGATCCAGTTTTACCCATCAGGGATGCCCAGTGGCCAAATACAATTTTAGACTTTAATTGTCGTGAAGGTAATTCAAACCAGGGGATAAGATCCTCAGGCTGTTTACCTGAAGCTACTTTATTTTGTAATTCAAGTTGTCCATCTACTGTACAAAACCGCATACGAGTTAATGCATTGGTGATATATCTGAGCCGATCCATGCCTTGCAGCTCATCATTCCATTGAGCCGGTTGATCACCCCACATATTTTGATAGTAGGTAAGAGGATCAGATCCTTTCAAAACATCAGACAGTTCTTTCCCGGCGTTCAGGGTTTGTTCTAAAGACCATATAGCAGGTACACCCGCATGAACCATTAAACAGTCTAACTTTTCGTCATAATGAACCAGCGGTAAGCCCGATAACCAGTTCATTAATTCTTCCGCATCTTCAGCTTGCCAAATCTGTTTTAAAGACTTTGATGGTTTTTTCCGGGTATACCAAAGAGATAACAAACTTAAATCATGATTACCAAGCACAGTGATAGCACTATCACCCAACTCTTTAACGAATCGCAGGCAGGCTAAAGAATGAGGCCCCCTGTTAACCAAATCTCCCACAAACCAAAGCCGATCTTTTTCAGGCCTGAACTGAATTTTTTGAATTAATAACCTGAGTTCAACAAAACAGCCCTGCAAATCACCAATAACATAAGTCGACATTAATGAATTAACCCTGGAGCAAGTAAACTAAACACGGGTATTTGGGCCTGATATATTGCCCCTTCTCCTGAAACCATTTCATAACTACCTTCCATAGTTCCAAGAGGTGTTTCTAAAACCACGCCACTGGTGTACTCGTAGCTGCTTCCCGGTTCAATTAAGGGCTGCTCACCCACAACACCTTCTCCCGAAACCTCCAACACCTGTTGGTTGCCGTCGGTAATCACCCAATGCCGACTCAACAATTTAAAAGAGTTTAAACTATGATTGTGAATGCTGATTTGGTAGGTAAAAACATAACGATTCTCTGCGGGGCTAGATTCATTCGCCCTGTAATTGGTCAATACTTCAATTTCTATATCAAATTGAGATTCTTCTTCACTCATAACGTGTTACTTCTGCTTGGATGGTCATATGACTGTGTCTGGAAGTATAAGCTTACACCAAGATGAATCTAGTTAGAAGATAAGCTAAACTATCAATTTACAAAATCTCACTAAGGGAACTTTCATGACTCAAGCAACTGCCTTGATTACTGGTGCCAGCTCAGGTTTTGGACAAGCCATCGCCAAGCGCTATGCCAAATTAGGCTATAAACTCATTTTAATCGCAAGGCGTATAGATAAACTGGAATCGCTGGCACAGAACCTCGAAACCAATTGTCACCTGATCCAGCTTGATGTTCGCGATCAACAAGCGGTTTTCAACCACATTGAAAATCTACCCGAACCTTTTAAAAAGATTGATATTTTAGTCAATAATGCCGGATTAGCATTAGGTCTGGGGCCAGCACACAAAGCCGATCTCGAAGATTGGGAGACTATGATAGATACCAATATCAAAGGGCTTACTTATATGACTCGTGCAGTATCTCCATTAATGGTGGCAGCAGGCAACGGTCATATTGTTAATATGGGTTCCGTTGCTGGAGACTGGCCTTACCCCGGTGGTAATACCTACGGTGCGACTAAAGCTTTTGTTAAGCAATTTTCATTAAATTTACGGGCTGATTTATCGGGAACGGGGATCCGTGTCACTAATATCGAACCGGGTATGGCAGAAACCGAATTTTCATTAGTACGCTTCAAAGGAGATTCAGATAAGGCAGACAGCATTTATCAGGGTTTAGAGGCTTTAAGTGCAGATGACGTAGCAGAAACCGTAGTTTGGGCCACAGGATTACCCCAGCATGTGAATATCAATCGTATTGAAGTGATGCCAACCTGCCAATCTTTTGGGGCATTTGCGTTCAATAAAAATTAAATGGATATCATTTATGAAAATATCAAAATTTCCATCGCCTGATGGGAGTGAGTGCTGTGCTGCTGAGTATCATAGCAGTAACAGTCGCTATATTTGAAGCCAACATTGCTCGTGAACACTTGTACCAAATGACCGACAAACACGCGCGATTACGGTTCATCCCCGTGGGCATAGGGAAACACTTTGAACCGTTTAGGCCAACTATCTCAGTCTTCGGTTCATCCCCGTGGGCACGGGGAACACTGAAGGTGGCACAGATAAAACAGCAGCTAAGCCGGTTCATCCCCGTGGGCACGGGGAACACGAGGAATTTGTTAGCACCTCGGGTCTGACCTCCGGTTCATCCCCGTGGGCACGGGGAACACAAAGAAAATATCTCGCCAAATCGATAAACCTCCGGTTCATCCCCGTGGGCACGGGGAACACCAACAGAGACGCCGGGGTTTAAATAGAAATATCGGTTCATCCCCGTGGGCACGGGGAACACATGTTGAGTCACGCCATTGCTGAAAAAGAAGCCGGTTCATCCCCGTGGGCACGGGGAACACTATTCGTCCTGGTCTCTTTTTGGAGCTATTAACGGTTCATCCCCGTGGGCACGGGGAACACTTCAAACGACCAACTTACAGACCTCGTTTCTCCGGTTCATCCCCGTGGGCACGGGGAACACGAGATATTTTAACTCACATGTCCTCAATGGAGCGGTTCATCCCCGTGGGCACGGGGAACACAAAAGTGAACTTGGGAATGTTATATCTGTCAACGGTTCATCCCCGTGGGCACGGGGAACACTTTTTTATGTACTGGAAAGCCTCTTCTTCTGACGGTTCATCCCCGTGGGCACGGGGAACAC
>JBFFIY010000078.1:0-21568 GCA_041556195.1 Enterobacterales bacterium | reverse complement strand
CGAACTAATTCTCTTACCCTTAATCCTACATCTCCTGTGAGTAACTTATAACGATACTTCGTTACCCAAACAAAGTGATATTCAATATTATATTTTGTATGTGAACCTTGTCTATATTTCATACCTTAATAATACAGCCAGCTGCTAGCTTAAAGCTACCCGTCTAAAGACGGGGGTTTAAACCTATGGTTCGGACGAATTAAATTTTTGGACTTACGTGGATATTTTTTCCGACATTTCTTCAATCCATGTTGTTTCATTCTATCCCATACGTTTTGCTTATATGTCATTCCGAGATATAACAATTTCTCATCAGTTTCATTCCATGGACATGATATGGAATAAAAAAATGCATCATCGATTTTGTGTAGCTCTTCCTGATATTCATCTAGACTCCTAGGAAGGCTCCAATGTAGTTCAATCAAATTTGCTTCGTCTTCCCAACATGGATTCATATTTCTATTCTCATATTTCGGCTAACGCCTCAAGAAAGGGCACCGGTTACGGCGTCCCGCTTGATTTGTTAGGCCAATTCAGTGTTGAGGAAAGTAGTTGGTGAGCATACTTAATATCTTTAAATTGCTCTTCGCCGACCACCAATCCTTTGTTCTTTAGTTTTATCTTTGGGTGAACCTGATTTCTTGATGACTTTAAGAATTTAATCATCGCATCACCACTGAAAATGTATTCTCCTGTATCGTAATTTGGTATCCACCCCGCAGTAGAGCAGACTTTTATAAGCGTTTCAAGAGTCCACGTTATTGGGTTTTTTGACTTCAAAATTCGGTTGGTTAAACCAAGGTTATCTAGAGTTTTTCTTACATGCTCGTCATTTTCGAGACACGTTAAAATTAACCTTGTTTCAATTGCTGAGCCAAGCATTACCGAAGCAGCCAAAAACGCACCAACCTCTTCAGCTGCTCTAGCTTCATTTTCATAATATATTGCAACTGACTTAAACTTGGCTTTTTCATTTTTCTGAAAGATTGCCACTCTACCTGCGTCATGAAGTTTATAGAATTTATTCGGATCATTTAAATATAAATCTCTTAAATCTTCGGCTTCAAACTCACAAAAAGCTTCTAATAGCTTATGTTCCATCGTTAAATCATATTCCCTAGATAGCTCCAAATACTCTTCTGGAGCCTCGGACAAAGGCCAATATTCGTCATCAGAAAGCCCATATGATTTTTCTACAGCCCGCATTTTTTCTGATATTGGCTTCAGTATGCTGTCATAAGCACCGTTTGAACATCGGGCTTCATGAATTTGAACTTCAATTGAATAGCATCTGTGGAATGTGAGCTCATGCTCTGAAATATCGCCTGCAGCGTAACGGGCCTGCGCGATCTTTATATAGAGCTTAGCTCTATCCTCGAGAGCAGGAAGATCGCTTAAATCTAATTTTTCTGGAAACTTACAATCTTTAAGAAGCTCTTCCAAAGCCAAAGCCTTTTCTGCACGCTGCTGAAAATGCCGTATTGCTTCTATTACCTCTGGTGGAAGATCTTCGTTCATATATTTTTTCTCGGACGATCTTAATGGCCTAACAGCCTAAGTCTATTGCAACGTGCAACAGTCAACCTTGCCATTGTTTTATTTTTAAAATTTTTATGGGACATATATATTTGGATTGTTATACGTTACCATGTATGAGCAATATCTCGTTACATGTATTTGTTACTTCTTTTTCGTAAAAGACGATAGTATTTAAAATTTCTTTATCTGCGCTTGCTAACATATTGCCAGAGCAGTGCTCGCGAACACTCTTTGTTGGCAAATGATTCGTTTCCGTCTCTATTACGCCAAAAATATGAAACTCAGTATTCCACACTTGTTCATGAATTCTATTTCCGATGCTCCATAACTCGATAACGCGATCTAAATAGTCTGCATTACTTTTGAGTAGTAGTTCAGCCCGAAAAATTAAACAGACTGTCTACTAAAAAGATTCGAGTTAAAATTAGTTGGGAATTTATAATTTTATTTGAAGTCAATTAACAACTTTTTTCTATTTTACATAGACGCAGCATTTTAGGATAAGCCTCCGAATCGCCTTGTTTTACAGCTAATTGATAATATTTGATCGCTTCCAGGTTATTTTTGGTAAATACCAAACCTTGCTCATATGCCTCAGCTAAGCGAAAACTGGAGGCATAATGTCCCAAAGCTGATGCCTTTTGATAGAACTCATAAGCCTTATCCAAATCAACATTAACACCCCAACCATTTTGGTATATTCTGCCCAAATTATAATAACCGTATTTATTGTTAGCAGATGCAGCCTCAGTAAAATATTTTAAGGCTTTTTTGTAATCTTTTTTTTCTACTTTACCCTTAAGTGAAAATAATCCCAACGAATTTTTAGCCAGGCTACTACCGCCCCCTGCCGCTTTCTGAAAATACTCCAATGCTTTATTTAGATCTTTGTCTACTCCTCGACCATGCTCATATAAAATAGCAAGATTATAAGTCGCTCTGGAAAGTCCATTATCTGAAGCAAGTTGATATAATTCTAAAGCCCTTTGGTAGTCTTGTTCCACACCATGACCACTTGCTGAAATGTAACCTAAATTGGTGATGCAATCCAGATTTCCAACTCTTGCACAGAGCGAGTACCAACCATAAGAAAGAGCATAGTCTTTTTCGGCTACTTGCCCTTTTCCAATCATAAAACCCAACTTCAATTGAGCATCTGCATCCCATTTAATTGCAGCTTGCTGATATTTTAAAAATGCCTTTAATTCATCTTTTTCTGTATTATATTGACCATATTGATAAATTTTCCCTAAATCATACAGTGCAGCAGGAAGATTTGCATCAGCAAGCTCTTTGAGTAACTTTAAAGCTTCGGACTTATCTTCATCCATCTCAAATTTATATTTTACCAATGCATATTTTGCAGGTATGTAACCTAAATCTGCAGATTTGGTCATATTTTTGATAACAGTTTCTTGCTTTTCTTCAGTGGCAAGAGCACCTTCAACCGTTAAGTCACTTAACAACAAGTAAAATAATGCTCCAGGGTACTCTTTTTTAATTGCCCTATCCAAAAAAAATCTGGTTTGCTTCTCATCTATTTCTGAATATTTCGAGCTGTTAAAAAGTAGTGCAATCTGATAATCCGGCTCTCCAGGTTTCATGGTCGTATTAATACTATTCATAACATCTGCTCCCATCGACTTATCTTCATCAAAACCGATCCCAGCATAAGCCATATATGCCAGATATACTTTAGCCTGTTCCAGTCCTAATTCTGAAGCTGTTACAAATAATTGAGCGCATTCTGTTTTACTGAAGCTGCTTGCATGTCCTTCAAGACACAATTTACCCAACTCTATATTGGCTTTTTTTGAGCCCTGGCTAATAGCAGCTAAATAGGCTTTTTCCGCTTCTTTATATTTTTCACCTTCATGCAGAATTTGTGCATGGGCTAACTGAGCAGCATAATCCGATTCTTTCAAAGAGAGTATTATGCTTTTATACATATGATCTCCCAACCCGGAAAAGGGAAATTGTATATCTAAAAATGCATGTGAAAAGCGTTGATTATCAAAATAAATTTTACGTTCAACATTTGAATTCATCTCTTTAGTAATATAAATACGGTACATACCCGAACGGTTTGCCTTGAATTCAAAATAACTATCAATCACCTCCAACCCTGCATATTCAAGCAGATCTTCTGCGTCACCCCAGGTCGAAATTTCGTATGCGTCATAGTAGTTGTCACCACTATGTTCTCCGAGTATTCCTGTCACAAGAAATTGAACAAGATTTTCATGTTCTTTCTTTTGCTTTAGATCTCCAATCTTTTCAAAACATTCTATTGCTAATAAATGTGCTGGAATTGAAACAATATTCAGAGATGTTAATTTAGCCCAATCATACTGTTCACAGTTCATTGTTCCCATTTTTATGGACGATGCAATTTTTTTATATTCATCATTAGCAAATTTGGTGTTTTTTATTTGGCTTGAAGTAAGATAAGCATTAATGAATTTTAGATAACTTATTTTATCTGGTGTTTCTTTAATAGTCTTTACTATAGAATTCAATTTAACATCAGTGTAGTCAAATTGTGAACGCTGAACCCCAGCACAACCAAATAAAGAAATAAGACTGATTAAAATTATTATATATTTCAATGCTTCATCCTGCCTTTGGTTTCTTGATTAAGGACTTTATCAAATCCTTCATATTTTTTTTAGCCTGACTATTCTCATCTTTAAACCCTTTTGCCCAAAATGAAAATGTTAAAGCATGTTCAATCTCGTTCAATGCATCTAAATACTGTGAAACATCAGACGATTCAACATAATCACTTAATGATCTGTAGTTCAGTGTAATATTAAATTTATTATCAATTTTTATAGCTTTTCTGGAAAAATCAAACCATTTATTTTTGATAACCAGGTTTTCAAGATCATCATTCCAAAGAATATCTCCTTTAATTGAAGCTTTGATTTTATGAATTAACTTAACTGGGTGGTTCAAGGATATTGGAGTAACTCTTGTTATTTTATCGGGTTTAAACAGGTATGATGAAACAACAGGACTGTAAATTTTAAATATTTTTCTCGATGAAACCAATGAACCAAACTTTTTTATATCATAATTTTCTTTTAAAACAACTTGGTTTACATCTTCTTCATCTTTTATTTCTGCATCATTAAATCTTGTGATATTTGGATAAAAACTAGAATAGTAGTTAATCAAATTAGAGTTTATGCTTTTAACAGTACCACGTGAAAAGAAACGTCTAAGGCTTTCAGCTTTTAACCCTTTAAAAATAGAGGTAGTAATTAGTTTAGCCGTATTCATGCCAGGATTAATTTCAAAACTTTCTTCAGAGTACTCATTAAAAGCGTCTAATTCACTGAAAGTAGTTTGAATTTTATGCAGTTTTTTTTCATCTGAATTTAAAACAAGTGAATAGTCATAATTTATAAAGCCTCTTTTCTCAAGCCCTCCTCTTTGTGATGTTGCAGTTCCATCAATCCAATACTCATTATTCTCATAACTAAAATGGCTAATGACATGATCAAAGGAAAATGGAGAGGGAAGATCATCAACAATACCTTTCCCTCTTTTTGCTGAGACTAAAGCTGGTTTTGCATTGATACCAATCAGCTTAAGCATGGCTGTTAACAAAACAGATTTATCTTTACAGTCCCCATATCTCTTTTTTAAAATTTCTTTTGGAGTTCTTGGAAGATGAGAATTCACCCCTAATTCAATTCCAAAATAACGAATATCATCCTGTACAAACTCAATAATTTTACTAATAGTTTCTTTCTTACCAAACTCAGCTTTCCAGTTATTAATTTTATCTATAAATTCATCAGGTAAAGAGTAATCTATATCATATAGTTTTGTGGCCCATTCATTGACATCCTTCCAGGATTTAAAAGCAGAGTATTGGAAGACATTGAATGGTTCATACCAGATAGGGTATTGATTTTCATTAGGGCCGGCCTCAATATTTTTAATATCAATCACATAGTCGTAAACACCCTTGTTGAATGTCTTTTCTACTGAGTGTTCTACATTGGAAAATTGATATTTAATCTTGTTCTTTGCTTTAACAAGTATGTAAACCTGATCAACCGGGATCCCCCATTGTAAGTGGAGGGAATCAAAATCATGCCTTGTAAAAATAGGATTATGGCCTTTTATTGTGTAGCTATATTTGATTATGTCATTTGGTCTGATATCTTCCAGTATAAATAGTGCATTCCATTTCTCACTATATATTTTATTACCAAGCTCATTTTCGCTTTGAAATAGTTTTATTTTTTCCTTGTCAAGTCTTGAATACGATTTACCATTTCTAATAACAGTTATGTCATGTAAAATGAAGTCCTCATAAGCAGGATAAAAGCTAAAATTTAGCTCGGAAACATTTTCAACGCCCTGTTTGTTCAATGGCTCATAAATGGTTTGGTAGTATGTGTGCTTTTTTTCTAAACTATCATTTATTTGCACATTGTATAAATGATATCTAACACTACCACTTGCCTGTTCAACAGGAATTTCTGAGGTAACAACATTAACCCAGTCAGGTATATTATCAATTTCCACCTGCACTGATTGTTGTGCATATGAGGTACTTAATAAGCTTCCTATAATGAGAACAATCAATCCATAACGCATATTTCTATACACTCACTTCTCCTTTTATTACACATCAATTAATATCAATAAGCCAAAATACTCCCCTTCCTCTTGTTGTTGCGAGAAATGAGGGAGCCGGAACATTTGCATTAACAATTAGCACCGAATTTTGCAGTCTACCCAGAATAATGAATTGTTACAGGATATTGAGCTGTTATCAGTAACCTAGCATTTTGTATGAATAATTTTCCATATTCACTTTGGTAAAATAAGCATATTGTTTCAATATTAGCTATTTTACACGGATAAACAGGTCAATTTTGTCACATAACTGACATTTTATATCATAAATCAGACAAATTTAACGAACTGCAATCTCTATCTTGAGACAGTACAAGTATAATTTTATAATACACTGTCAGCCTGCTCAGAAAGGAAGCTCTAATTGAAAAGTAGATGTTTTGCTAGAACCGTCCAAAAATTTCACTCTGATCCCCGGCAATCGAATGGATTCAGGATATTTTAAACAAAGAATCAAGAACGAAACAGACTGTCTACTGAAATCCTGGGCAATGATCATGAATTTCATCCTTGAAAAAAGTGGTTACCATTATCAAATCACAGGACTTATATAACAACATATAATGCCCTAAATAAACGTGGGAGAGCATCCTTATTTACTGTAGAAGATTCTCCATTGATAGACTGTCTACTTAATTACCTTCCCATTATCAAATCACAGGACTTTTATAACAACAAGTAATGCCCTAAATAAATGTGGGAGATCGTCCTTATTTATTGTAGGAGATTCTCCATTGATAGACTGTCTACTTAATTACTGTCTACTTAATTACTGACTCTGCAGCATATCCTTTTCCCCAATACTGAGGTAAAAAGGCATAGCCCAGATCCGGATCATCAAGAACATCTCTTTTAAGCAAACCGCACACTCCAATTTTTTCATCCATTTCTTTAAACTCTACCAAATTCAACCCGAAGCCGAAAGTCTGATAACTAAGCATCGGTCCTTCTTGCATATAACGAATGGCATCATCCCGGTTTCTGACACCTTTATCAGTTATGTTGTTAATAAAAGAAGGATCATTTAGCAACTCAATAATAAATTCAGCATCATCATTGGAGAAATGTCGTAACCGTAATCTTTTTGTTTCGCATACAATCACAACACCCCTTTAGATAGATTTAGTCAAAACTAACAACAGGTATAATTATTATCAATACTTAAATATTATAAGCTTTACTAACAATCTCAGAGACATCTTTCGATAGATCTTTTTTATCCAAAATTCTTTTAAGTTGAGCTTTAATTAATGTTTGTCGATTTTCATCGTATTTTTTCCAGCGATTAAATACTGATACCAGGCGAGCCGTTGTTTGAGGGTTGATGTTATCCATTTCTATTACGCGATCGGCTAACCATTGATATCCTGAACCATCAGCATTATGGAAGGCTTCTATGTTCATGGTAAAAGCGCCTACTAAAGCTCTTACCTTGTTAGGGTTTGTATGCACTACAGCAGTATGTTCCCATAATTCGCTTACACGTTGTAAGGCTGACTCTCCTCCAAACATGGCTTGCATGGATAACCATTTATCTATCACCAGATCTTCATTTTTCCATCGCTTATAAAAATCCGTTATTACTTCAGCTTGCAGATGAGATTTTGAATCAACCAGAAGCGCAAACGCAGCTAGTTCATCTGTCATGTTTTGAGCATTGTCATACTGTGCTTTTGCAAGTTCCAGTACTGCATCATTAACATTGTCCAGTAAATAACTCAAACAGGCATTAGCCAGAGATCTGGCAACTGCAGCTTTTGAACCTTCAGAATTTTCGGCTTGCATTCTCATGTTTTCATAAACAGTTTTAAATTGTCCATTTAACTGTTTTGAAAGGTGTTTTCTGATCCTTATTCGTGCTTGTTGGAGCACGCCAACATCCATTTGTTCCCGATCTGCTTCAAGTGTGCCTATGCTGGGTAATGCTAGAGCTAAAGCAATGAATGCAGGATCTTTTTCAGAGAACAATAAGTGTTTGACGGCATCCACAAAGCTTGATGGAATTTCTATTGAATCACCTTTAACCAGTGCATCATATTGCTGCCAGATCACGCGGTTCATTAATTGTTGTCCGGCATCCCAGCAGCTAAATGCATTGCTATCATGTGCCATAAAGAAGGTTAGATCTTCGTCGGATAAATGACGTTCTAATTTAACCGGAGCTGAGAAGTCTCTGAGTAAACTCAATTTAACAGGGCAATCAACTCCTGTAAAAACAAATTGTTGTTTTTCCTGAGTCAGTTCTACAACAAATTCTGTGTTTTTATTACCTTCATAACAAACCGATAATTCTTCGCCGGTTTCAGCCATTAAAGTTAATTTAACAGGTATTAAAAATGGTTGCTTTTCGGGCTGTTCTTTAGTTACCGGGCAAGATTGAGATAGTGTTAAATTAAAGCTTTTTGTCGATTCATCCCAATGTTCTTCTTCTACAACTACTTCAGGTGTGCCTGATTGAGAGTACCAGTTTCTAAACTGTTTTAAATCCCGATTATTTGCAGACTCCAGAGCGCAAATATAATCTTCACAGGTCACGGCTTGCCCATCATGACGTTCAAAGTAAAGATCCATGCCTTTACGAAAGCCATCAACACCTAAAAGCGTGTGCATCATACGGATAACTTCTGCGCCCTTGTTATAAACTGTAACTGTATAGAAATTATTCATTTCAATATAAGAGTCAGGTCTGATTGGATGTGACATTGGACCTGAGTCTTCTGCAAATTGTGCACTTCGGATCACTTGTACATCTTTAATACGTTTAACCGAGCGCGAATTAAGATCACTACTAAATTCCTGATCTCTGAAAACGGTTAAACCTTCTTTTAAACTAAGCTGAAACCAGTCTCGACAAGTGATCCTGTTACCCGTCCAGTTATGAAAATATTCGTGTCCGATAACACTTTCTACTCCAAGAAAGTCATCATCTGTTGCTGTAGCAACATCAGCCAGAACATATTTGGTATTAAAAACATTTAATCCCTTATTTTCCATCGCTCCCATATTAAAGTCGCCCACTGCGACAATCATATAAATATCAAGATCATATTCCAGACCAAAAGTTTGTTCATCCCACAGCATGGATTTTTTTAACGACTCCATAGCATGGTGACATTGATTGAGTTTGCCTTTATCAACATAAATTTCTAAAGCGACTTCTCTGCCACTGGCTGTGATAAATTTATCTTCAAGTAAATCAAGATCGCCTGCAACCAGCGCAAAAAGATAGCAGGGCTTTGGAAAGGGATCGTGCCACTCAACAAAGTGACGATTATTTTCAAGTTCACCTCGCTCTACACTATTTCCATTGGATAATAGCTGTGGATATTCTTTTTTGTCAGCGATAATACGAGTGCTGAAAACACTAAGAACATCTGGTCTATCTAAATAATAAGTAATGTGCCTAAATCCTTGTGCTTCACATTGTGTGCAGAACATTTTACCTGAACGATATAACCCTTCTAATAATGTGTTTTTTTCAGGATGAATACGAACTTGAGTTTTAAGAATAAAGCCCTTCCCCGGTAAATTATTTAAGGTAAGGCTTTCTGGATCTGTTGCATAGTCCTGCTCGGCTACAGGTTCGCCATTAATTGAGATCTCAAGTAACTCTAAATCTTCTCCGTTGAGCTTTAACTCTGCTTTTGATGAATCACTCAAATCATTGGCACTAATGTTTAGCTCTGTGGTCACAATGGTTTCATTGTGGTTTAATTCAAAAACTAAATTTGTCTTTTCTATCAAATACGCACTAGGTAGATAATCTTTTCGATATTTAACTATCGGTGTGATTTCTTGATTTTTCATGAATTCTCTCAGGAGTTTAATTATGGATAAAGTTTAATAAAAAATTTATATAACAAATTTATGTAGAAAATTTATATAGCAAATTTATATAATTATGGATGGATTAAATTAATAGCTTTCCAAAGCATAGACGATTGAATCCGAAGTTCAATTTATATTTTCACGCAAATTGACAGGAATATCCATAAATTTAGTAAATTTAATAGCTATTCTGGTCTGACCTGGCGCAGGAATTACTATACAAATGCCCTGCTCACCAGTATGATCTGCGCCGCGAAGAATCTATTATACAGTAGACCAAAGAATGGTCTTACTGAAAACTGGAGGATTGACCTTGAAGACAGTCGCTCAATTTGAAATCAAACACATTCAGTATCTGGATCCCGAAGGTAAATTAGTCGGCGAAGATCTGCCAGAATTTGCCAAAGATAAAACGATTATGCGTCAAATGTATCGTGACATGTCTTTGGTAAGAGCCTTTGATACCAAGGCTTATGCAATGCAACGTACTGGTAAAATGGGTACTTACCCGGCCTCTTTGGGTCAGGAAGCAATAGGTGTAGGGTATGGCAGCGCTATGACTAGCGACGATGTACTCATTCCTTACTACCGTGGTACTGCAGGCCTTCTCCAGCATGGTGTTAAGATGTCTGAAATCTTGCTTTATTGGGGTGGTGATGAACGTGGTAGTGATTATGCCAATGCAAAATTTGATTTACCCATCGCTGTACCCATTGCCACTCAATATCTCAATGCCGCAGGTGTAGCAACAGCCATGAAGTATCGTGGTCAAAAGAATGCTGCTGTAACTGAAATAGGTGAAGGCGGTACTTCAAAAGGTGACTTCTACGAAGCATTGAATGTCGCTGGAGTCTGGAATTTACCCATTTTGTTTGTGGTTAATAACAACCAGTGGGCTATTTCTGTTTCTACTAAAGATCAAACAGCCTGTGAAACCTATGCGCAAAAAGCTATTGCTGCAGGTATCAATACAGTTCAAGTTGATGGTAATGACATCATTGCTTGCCGCGAAGCTTCTGACCAGGCATTAAAAAGAGCCAGAGCCGGTGAAGGCCCAACGATGATTGAATATGTCAGCTATCGCTTATGTGATCATACGACTGCTGATGACGCCAACCGCTATCGCAGTAAAGAAGAATTAGAAGAAGCCTGGACCAAAGAACCCATTTTAAGATTACGTCGTTACCTGGAATCATTGAATGCCTGGTCTGACGATGACGAAGAAGCAATGAAAAAAGAGAATAGCACTAAAATTGATGAGGCTGTAGCTGAATTCGAAAGCGTATCCAAGCCACAGCCTGAGTCCATGATGAATCATCTTTTTGCTGAATTACCCGATGCCTATCAAGAACAACTGGAAGATCTGCGTAAAAGGGGGACTAAATAATGGCAACAGTAGCCCTGATTGAAGCCATCACAATGGCTTTAGCCTATGAACTTGAGCATGATGAAGATATTCTCATGTTAGGAGAAGACATTGGTGCCAATGGTGGTGTTTTTAGGACCACCGCAGGTTTGCAGGAACGCTTTGGCGCTGAAAGAGTTATTGATTCACCTTTAGCAGAATCAATGATTGCAGGGTTGAGTATTGGTATGGCTACACAAGGTTTGAAACCTGTAGCAGAGATCCAGTTCCTGGGTTTTATTTATTCGGCGCTCGATCAAATTATCACACAGGCCGCACGAATGAGAAACCGTACTCGTGGACGTTTATCTTGTCCTATGGTCATACGAGCACCTTATGGCGGTGGTATTCATGCACCAGAACATCACTCTGAAAGTACTGAGGCACTATTTGCGCATATTCCCGGCTTAAAAGTGGTGATCCCTTCCAATCCTTCGAGAGCCTATGGTTTGATGCTAGCCGCAATGCGTGATCCTGATCCTGTAATATTCCTTGAACCTAAACGTGTTTATCGTATGGTTAAACATGAAGTGGAAGATAATGGTGAAGCTTATCCTCTGGAAATGTGTTTTATCGACCGTGAAGGCACCGATATTACTCTGGTGAGCTGGGGTGCTATGATGCATGAAACCCTCATTGCTGCAAACAAACTTGCTGAAGAAGGCATTAGTGCTGAAGTGATTGATGTTGCCAGCATTAGCCCTATTGATATGCCAACTATTCTTGAGTCGGTTGCAAAAACAGGCCGAGTGATGATTGTTCAGGAAGCACCAAAATCAGGGGCAATTGGTTCTGAAATTGCTGCAGAAATTGCCGAACATGGCCTTATGAGTCTATTGGCTCCAATTGCACGTGTTTCTGGTTATGATACGGTAATGCCCTACTACAAGCTTGAAAAAACCTATATGCCAAATGTTGATCAGATCCTGACCAAGGCAAAAGAATTAATGGAGTACGCATGAAGACATTTAAGTTACCCGATCTTGGGGAAGGCTTGCCAGATGCGGAAATCGTTAATTGGCTGGTCAAAGAAGGTGATACTGTCGAACTCGATCAGCCCATGGTCGAAATGGAAACTGCTAAGGCTGTGGTTGAAGTACCATCACCTTTTAGTGGTGTCATTTCAAAATTCTATGGTCAGGCGGGAGATGTCATCCTTACAGGTGCACCTTTAGTTGATATAGATGATGGCTCCGGTACTGGCACAGCTACTGGCACAGCAACTGTTGCAGAAACGCCTGAACCCAAAACAGCCAAGGCGGAAGCTGCACCAGAGACAGCTGTTTCTGCATCCTCAGCAAATGGAAAATCAACAGGTGGTCAAGTGTTTAAACTACCTGATTTAGGTGAAGGCTTACCAGATGCTGAAATCGTCAACTGGTTAGTCAATGAAGGCGATACCGTTAAAATGGATCAACCCATGGTAGAAATGGAAACTGCCAAAGCAGTGGTTGAAGTACCCTCTCCTTTTGATGGTGTTATTGAAAAATTCTTTGGGCAGGCAGGCGATGTTATCATCACAGGTGCACCCTTAGTTTCTTTTGTTGGTGAAAATGCATCCAACGCAGACTCAACTCCTTCTGCCGAGCCTGAAAAAACACAACAAAAAGCTGATGCAGCCACAGTGGTAGGCGCAGTGGTTGTGGGTAATACTATTGCTGCTGAAGCTGTTTCTTCCGTATCAGGTTCTAATGCCATTATTACTCCCGTGATCAAAGCGCTGGCCAGAAAACTAAAAGTCGATTTATCAACAGTAAAAGCAACTGGTGCAAATAATGCTGTTACACAATCGGATGTTAAAAATGCTGCAAAAGCCTGCTCTTCTGAAACATCTTCTAAAACAAGTGCAGAAGTTATATTAGCGCCTTCTTCTCAAGCATTAACGTCAGGAACAGAAAATCCGTTAGCTTATAAAGCCTCTCCAGCTGTGAGGGCTTTAGCAGGTAGATTAGGGGTAAATCTGGCTTCTTGCCAGGCGACAGGAAAAAAAGGCACTATCACAAGGGAAGATATCAATAAAGCCTCCCATACAGGCCAGCAACCTGGCTTAACGCAAATAACGCCATCTGGTTCTGGTTTGCCGAATGTTCAAGTGACAGTCACTCCAAAACCTGTTCGTGGTGTTAGACGAGCCATGGCTATGTCCATGAGTGCATCACATGCTTCTGTAGTTCCAGTTACGCTAATGGATGATGCCGATATTTCAAGATGGCCTAAAGGTACAGATGCCACAACCCGTATGTTAAGAGCAATTGCATATGCCGCTAGAGTTGAACCTGCTTTAAATGGTTGGTTTGATGGTGAGAAAATGGAAGTTTTACATCACCCTGAAGTTCATGTTGGTGTTGCTGTTGATACTCCTGCCGGGCTTTATGTGCCAGTGCTCCAAAACATCGAAAGCAAAACGGCTACAGAGCTACGAGTAGATCTGGATGACAAAATGGATCGTATTAGCAAAAAAGCTATCAGACCCAATGAATTATCTGGAGCTACCATTTCTCTAACCAACTACGGCACCATTGCAGGTCGCTATGGAACACCTATTGTAGTACCACCTCAAATGGCTATTCTGGGCGCTGGACGCTATAGAGATGAACTTAAAATGACAGATAAAGGGATCAGCAAACATCGCATGTTACCTCTTTCATTAAGTTTTGATCATAGAGCCTGTACAGGTGGAGAAGGTGCTCGATTTCTCGCAGCTTTGATTGTTGATTTGCAACAGGTTAGTTAGACATCTCAAAAATGGCCGTTTGATATCAACGGCCATTCTAATTTGAAAATTCTAGTCTCATTGCACTAAAAAACCCCAGAACACCTGGATTTATCTGTTGGAGCTGAATTTTTAACTCCATCTCAAACATCAATTTTATTGACATTTTTCATTCACATCATCCTGTCCACCTATCGTTTTTTGTCTTTTTACGTTAAGAAGATTTTTTCCTCGGGACAAAGATTTTTTGTTGATGCCACGTTTTTCACAAGAGCGCTTATCCCTATTTGAGAGTTCAGTGTCTGCCTCATAAAAAGTTACAGGCTTACGTTTTTTTTCGAAGTGATGGTATGAAGCAACTGTATTGGTTAATTTCAAATACCTATCATTACTTTTTTCTCTGATATCAGGCATGTTATCCTCAAGCCTCTTTAACATTGCCATCCACCTACCTGAATATTTAGCACGATCAATAGATAACCGATACCAGGCATATGCTGAAATTAAGTCATCTTCTTTACCACGATCATTAAATTCATTGACTAAATGTTGTGCATACAATGTTGCTGCACGGTCATCTCCAGCATAAGCCATGCATTTTATAACACTTGCATCTTTTTCATGACCATCCAAATAATTTTCTCTTGCCTCTATATATGACTCAAATTTTATCAAGCATTCTTCTGCTTTGAGACTCCCTGGACTTAATAAAGCCAGAGTGAGTAATATGAGCGTATAAAATTTTGTCATTTTATAATCACCAAAAGTTATAAATTCATCCAAAAACCTAGTTCCCTAATAAAAAATTTCTAATGTCCTCTGGATGCCCCATAACCTTGCAACCAATAATATCTTTACAGTTTCTACCAGGTAAGCGGCTACCAGTAGAGTGATTGTCATAAATCTTTTGGTTCTCTATATTTTCCACAAAGAAATTAATAACCTCAGGCGTTAATCTTTCGGCTGTGATAACAATTTTATTTTCATCGTATTCTGAGGGACTAGCAGTAGAATTATCAGCGATTGAAGTTGATGCTGAAGAATTAGGAGAACTAACGGCTAATTTGCTTTCAGATTGCTTTTGTTCTGCTAGTTGTTTTAGATCTGTCAATGCTTTTTCTTCTAGCTGAATTTTTACTTCCAGCTGTTTTTTGGCTTCTAACAACGAGATGGTTAAAGGTGTCAGATTTTCTGGGGTATTCTCGTTTTCATTTATTTCTAACAGTCGGATCTGAGCGCCCTCATGTCCCTTTTTAGCAGCTAGCGCCAATAATTTATAGGCCAGTTCAAAATCTTGTTCTCCACCCTTGCCATATTCAGCCAAACTGGATGCATAGAAGGCCGCTACTGGATGCCCATGTATAGCCGCTTCAGTGAGCCATTTTTTTGCTTTGGCATAATCAATGGACTCATAATGGCCAGCATAATAACTCATACCAATAATAAACTGAGATTTAAGCCAACCTGCTTTTGCGGCTTTTTTTAAGTAAGACAATCCTTTTTTGACGTTCTTTTTAGTACCTATACCCTGAATATACATCATACCGGTTTGATGCACTGCAGCCCACATTTTGGGATATTGAACGGCAGCTTTTCTATACCAATAAAAAGCCTTCTTTTCATCCTTCCCAATATGGTTTCCAGTAAGATACATCAACCCCAACACGGTCTGAGCATCAGGTGAACCATAACGAGCTGTTTGTTTTAAGGTTTTGAGTTGTTTAGAACAATCTCCTTCTTCACAGGCTTTTTCTGAAAAAGGTGAGGCCTGTGTCTGAAAGCTGGTAAAAAACGACAAGCATAAAACTACAGATAAACGAGCTAAAAACTTCATTAGATCTCTCTATTCCCTAAGTTAAAATTATTGGCTAAAGAGTAAAAATCACTCAAAATACATTTTATTTCTTGCTTTAGGATGATTACCTACCTCATTCATAGTTTTTGAATCATAAAGCCGGCCGTTAATCATCACCATATCCACCTTATCCGTGGAATATATATCTTTAAGTGGGTCTGCGTCTAGTATGACTAAATCCGCTAATTTTCCTACTTCTAATGAACCTAGATATTTGTCCATACCAAGATATTTAGCACCATCAATGGTAGCCGCCCGGATCACTTCTAATGGCGACATGCCGCCCTGAGCAAACATCCACATTTCCCAATGAGCACCTAAACCTTCTCTTTGACCATGAGCACCCAGCTGTACACCAACACCTAACTTTTGTAATTGAGCAGTAACTTTGGCGTTGTTAAAGTGGTTATAATCCTCAGTAGGCGCCATAGTTCGACGTATGGCTCTTGGGTATAAGATATGTTTTGGCACATACTGGCTTAATAATGGATGTTTCCAGACTTCACTTTGTTGATACCAATAGTGCTCTCCCCAAATTCCACCATAGGCAACCACCAATGTTGGTGTATAGGCCGTTTGACTCTGCGACCAGAGCTGTTTGACATCATCATAAATAGCAGCAACAGGAATAGAGTGTTCGATGCCTGTGTGGCCATCAACAATCATGGTGAGGTTATGTTGAAAAGTTGAACCACCTTCAGGCACAACCATCATATTGGTTTGACGAGCCGCTTCAAGTACTTGCTGTCTCTGATCTCGTCTTGGCTGGTTGTAGCTCTTAACAGAAAATGCTCCTTGAGCATTTAAACGTCTTAGATGCTTTGCGGCATCATCCAGACTATTAACTTCCGTGGTAATGGAGGCTTTAGCGCCGTATAAGATGGTCCCGGTGGAGAATATTCTGGGTGCCAGTGTTGAACCCTGTCGGGCTAGTTCTGCCGAAGAGAATATTTCAGCCGTATTATTTGAAGGATCATGAATGGTGGTTATACCAAAGGCTAAAGTTGCAATATTATTCCAGTTCTGCTGCGGTGTGAGTTGCTGAGTTCCCTGACTGCCATGCCAATGCGCATCAATAATACCCGGCATGATAGTTTTGCCATTGACATCAATTATCCTGGTATTTTTCGGTAGGCTTAGTGAACCTTTTTTACCCACGGCCTTAATTTTATTCGCTTCAATCAGCACATCCCCCTGTTTGAAAACTTCGTCTCCTTTCATTGTGATAATTTGAGCACCAGATAACAGAATATTCCCTTTGGGTATATCGCTTTTAACTGAAAACCCAAGATCATCCACTTGAATATCAAGAACAATTTTCTTAGTTTTATCTACATCTTTGGATTTATCAGTTTCTTTAGAACTCAAATTTTTCCATTGGTTGGGTTCTGGAAGAGTCAAACGATACATTTTTGATCCCAGAGACCAATTAAGTTCGTTACCAGAATTTTTGTTAGCTTTTTTAGTAGAACGACTCCATGAAAGATATTGGCCACCATCGGAACTCACATTTAACAGGGGCAAATTCTTCGCTTTAGGGGATAACTCAATCGCTTTGGCAGCAGCGGTAAAAGGTGTCACATAAAGCTGATAGCGTTCACGAAAAGCCAAATAGTCCTGATTCGGAGATAAACTGAAATCTGTAGCAAACTTGCTGCTGGCATGAACTATTTCATCCTGGCCATTTTCATCAACACTAACAAAATGTATCTTTTTGTCATTATATCGTTTTAAGAAAATTCTATTGGTAGTCTTATCAAATACTGGTGCCCCGCCATCATCGGTTATTTTTTTACTTTCTCCACCTTTAGCACTAACGCTGTAAATACCTGGAACCAAATCATGATCTGATGACAATAAATAACCGCCGGTAATCTTTTCATACACCACCTGTTTCGCATCCTGTGAAAAGGTCGGTGAAATATATTTTCCTGCCTGTCTGGTGAGTTGAACACTTCGACCGCCACTTGAACGAACCTTCTTAACAGTTCCCTGCTTAGCATCGTTCCAGGTAGTGTAAACAATCCATCGACCATCTTCCGAATAGGATGGGTAAAATTCAAACTCGTCTTTAGCTTTAGTAAGCCTCACAGGTTTTCCAAGGGGTAATTTTCGGGTATACAGATGGCCTAATGCTTGAAAAACCACTTGCTTGCCATCAGGGCGAACCTGTACCCATCGTAGTAGTTTGGTATTAAACTTTTCAGGTGCAGGATCAACCTTTGTTGTCACTGCTTTTCTCATTTCTCTGGTAGCTTTAACATGAAATGGGATCAGCTTAGTAGACTGATTTTTAAGGTTTAATTGGTGAATATTTCCTCCAGCCCAGAAAACCAGGTTTTGGCTATCAGGCGTCCAGGCCATTGTCGGGTATACGCCATGTATTGCCCAGGTCTCCTGCATATCACGTTCAAGTTTTTGATAAACAGGGGTTTCAATGCCCGTTGTAAGATCTTTAATAAATAAACTGGACTGATTTCTGATCCTTCTGACAAATGCAATGGATTTACCATCTGGTGAAGGCGTCGGTCTAACGGAACCACCCATACCAGAGATTTCTTCTTCAATCTCACCTGTTGCCCTATCAACAGAAAATGTTTCATAGATCACTTTATTCGAATCTTTGCTATATTCAAAGGTTTTACCCGGTGTTGAATCACGTGAGAAAAACACTTTTTTTCCATCAGCTGAAAAAGCAGGTTCACCCAAATCTTTTTGGTCATTAGGTCGTTTGTTAAGCTGTAAGCCATTACCACCCGCAATATGATAGAGCCAGATCTCACCAGCCCCTAGAGAGCGTCTTGAAGTAAAATGCTTTCTGGCCGCAATATACTTTCCATCCGGACTCCATGTAGGACTATTGAGTAATCGAAAAGACTCTTTGGTAAGCTGTTCAGGAGTTGTTCCATCTGCTTTCATGATCCAGATATTATCTCCCCCACCCTCATCAGAGGTATAGGCTATCGATTTTCCATCTGGACTAAATGTTGGCTGCATCTCCCATGCCATACTATGAGTGAGCGCTTTTGCCTCACCGCCAGCTATAGGCATGGTGTAGAGATCACCTAATAAATCAAACAACAGCGTTTGCCCGTCAGGACTCACATCAACATTCATCCAGGTGCCTTGTGAGACATCAATATTAACCTGATAAGACTCTCCAGGAGGGCTATTCACATCCCATTTTTTATTGTCTTGTTTGTCTTTTTCTGCGAAAACACCGGTTGTAATAAATAGTAGAACAATGGTCAATATGAAGTTTTTCAAAGGGCTCTCCTGAGAATATAGTGATTTTTGGATCTGGATTTTGCTTGTAGTTTAACTATTAAGTTAGTTTTTGGACACTATTATCGGGTATATATCAGTATATCTTCAAATTTTCCAGAACAAAAAATGTACTAATATCCCTAAAGATTAATGCACAGTGGCCGATATATAGATATTGGCCCTTTACGACAATTTGAGGGAACCTGCCATGCAAATTTCTAAATTAACATCTTTAAATCAGCAGCTTCAAAAACTGGATCCTAAGTTTCAAACAAAAACCCAGATCACCAAACCGCCTGGGCAAACTTCTGATTTTAATCCTATCAGTAAAGCCCAGGAAATTTTAAGTCAAAAATTAGCCGAAATTCTTGAAGCAAGGTTTGAACATCCAGTTGAGCTTCCAAAACCCGCTTCTACTTCCTTTTTCGATGCAGAAGAAATTGCCAAAAATGTTCTGGGTTTTGTTAATGCACGAATTGATGCGGCAAGAGTCAGTGGCGCTGACTCAACAAAATTAGAGGAGATGCTTGAACAGGCAAGATCAGGCATAGAAAAAGGCATTTCTGAAGCAAGAGATATTCTTGATGGCATGGGACTACTCACACAAGAGATCAGTACAGGTATTCAAAAAGCTGAAGATCTCATATTTAATGGACTTGATGCTGGCAGATCCGCAGCAGAAAATGCGGGAGCTCTTCAAACCCAGAGCATTAATGCTTCACAGCTTTCTGTTCAACGCCAAAGTAACTCTTTTGACTTAACCGTGACAACACAGGATGGTGATACAGTTACTTTAAAGTTTCGCCAGGTTGACCAACAGTCAGGAGAAGTTAATTTCAGCCAATCTGAAAAAGGGCAGTCAATTGATGCAAGTTTTACACGATTATCCCAAAACAACCTGGCTTTTTATGTCGAAGGCAATCTTGATGAAGACGAATTAGAGGCTATCAATGCGCTTGTTAACAATATTGATGATGTTTCCAATAAATTCTTTGAGGGAAATGTGCAAGCAGCATTTGAACAGGGTCTGAAACTTGGATTTAACACTGATGAAATTTCTGGTTTTTCACTTCAATTAAAACAAACCGTCACAAGTGTGGCTACTGATCGTTACCGTGAAGTCAGTAATTTCACTTCCGCAGAACAAACGCCTCAAATTCCCGGACTGGAAAGTATTGCAAACATTATAGGTCAATTACAGCAGATCCTGGAGTCTGCAAATGAATTCCTTAAGAATGCCAGTAACTCTGTAGCGGACTTATTTGGAGAGTTATTACAAAATCATCCTGATTCTATTCAGTTTACTAATCTTCTTGAGAAACATGGAGATAATACTCTGGCTAAACTAGCAGAAAGATTAATTGAACAATCAAAAAGTGAATAACTGAGATTATGCTCTTTGCTCTTTGCTCTTTGCTCTTTGCTCTTTGCTCTTTGCTCTTTGCTCTTTGCTCTTTGCTCTTTGCTCTTAATTATGCGCGAATTCAGGAATGCTGATTTTTTCTAAGCATCAGTTATACGTCTGCCTTTAGATTTTCTGGTTGCATGTTCGTGTATTCCTGCTTGATCATAGAGCTTATGCTGTAAGCTAAAATCATAACGTCGTTGCCTGACTCTTCGATCTTCGTGGTGGATATAGTCACAATGACAATGTTCTTGATCGCATCCTTGTAATGGAAATGCGGGGGCCTCAGCTGAAAGAAAACGTATTTTTTTTATTTTTTTTGCTACATCACAAATTTTTCCTTTAGAATGAATTTCAACGCAATAAAATTCACCGTGTTTTTTCTTTTTCGATGCTGATTTCTTTTTCGGTGCTTGTTTTTTTGAAATGGTCTTACTTTTATGAGCTTTGAGTTTAGAGGGAGGACGTCTGACAGATCTGTAGGTCTTTTTTCCAAAAGGTAAACTCTGTTTAAAAAACAGTATCAATCCGATTAAAACGACAAAGGCTAAAATTCCTATCCACATACCACTTCTTACCGTCTATAAAATAAAATCCTTATCCTGCTATTTATAATAGCAGAGGATTTCCTTTACGGCCAATCAGGCAGGGTTTTAGTTGCGAGTTGCGAGTTGCGAGTTGCGAGTTGCGAGTTGCGAGTTGCGAAACCCTGTCACCTAAACTCTTCCAATACCTAACACTATTTTATCTTTTATCTTTGTAACTATTCAGCTTACCCCTAAAATGAGCCATCTCATCGTTCAAAAATGGTCAAATAATCGAGTATACTCACATTTTTTGCCTCGATCTGACTCATTTTAGAGGCAACCTGAACAGTTACGGGTACATGTAACAACT
>JBFFIY010000077.1:0-21580 GCA_041556195.1 Enterobacterales bacterium | reverse complement strand
TATTTTGTCAACACCCTGGTTTTAAGAACAAGCAGTCAGGGAAAAGTGTTATTTACAGATTACCTTGACTATGTGTGTAAAGTTAACTTTGAGGCACAGAGTCATCAAGATCTGCCATTTGAATTATTAGTAGAAAAATTAAAAGTTCCTCGTGATACTTCCTATAATCCAATCTATCAAATTTTGCTAACAATAGATCATGCTGAGAAAACACAACCTGCTCTTGATGGACTTGAAATCTTTATGGAACCTTCCAATCAGGCACTGACGAAATTTGAACTCATGTTAGATGTTAAAATAGATGAAAAGGGGGGGGTATTAGGATGGACTTATAATCGTCAGCTTTTCGATAGCAAAACAATAGAAATATTTAACCAACATTTTGTGAGTTTATTACAAGCAGTAACTGAACAACCAGAACAAAAAACATCTGATTTACCACTTCTTTCAAATGTCGAAACTAAACACCTTTTGTATACACTTAATGATACAAAAATTGATTTTCCTCATAAACAATGCATTCATCATTTATTTGAGTTACAGGCCAAAAAAAATCCAAATGTCACTGCTATTATTTTTAAAGAAGAAAAACTCAGTTACAACGAACTCAATCAAAGAGCTAACCAGTTAGCGCATAATTTGATTGAGCAGGGAATAGGCAGAGAATCATTAGTTGGACTTTGTGTTGAACGATCATTTGATATGGTGGTTGGTATAATAGGGATCCTTAAAGCTGGTGGAGCCTATGTACCCTTAGATCCTGCATACCCAGAAGATCTGATTGAATTTATGTTGAATGACTCTGGCGTAAATATCATTGTTACTCAACAAAGGTTATGTAACAGGCTTCCAACCGCTCATCAAAAATTGGTCATACTTGACGAAAAAGATGTTTTGACAGGTTATTCTCATCATAATCCAACGTTGTCCTATAGCACCAACTCGCAACAATTAGCCTACATTATTTACACATCAGGTAGCACAGGAAAACCTAAAGGTGTTATGTGTGCTCATCGTGGCCTTGTAAATATTGCCTCTGACCGTGCTAAATTTGCAGGTATAGTTTCACATGATCGAGTTATGCACACTTTTTCAATAAATTTTGACCCTGCAACAATGGTGATCTGGATAACCTTATTTAATTCTGCCACATTAGTGATAGCAGAACATTTAAATCGTTTTGATCGTCTGGTCGAAGAGCCAGAATTAATTAATCATATTCTTACCACGCCAGCAATGTTGGAATTGATGGAACCAGAAGATTATCCTGCGGTTCGTTATGTCATGGTCTGTGGAGATGTTTGTCCTTTATCTCTTGCTCAAAAATGGTCTGTCAATGCACTTTTTTCAAACGAATATGGACCTACTGAGACAACTGTTATCTCAACAGTAGGTTATTTTAAACCTGGCGATGATTCTATAAATATAGGACGCCCTGTAGCTAATACACAGGTATATGTGCTCAGTAATGAACGACAACTTCTACCTTTCGGAACCACTGGTGAAATGTATATTGGAGGAGCTGGTGTAGCCCGTGGTTATCTAAACCAAAATAAGTTGACGAATGAACGCTTTGTTGATAACGATTTCTATAACGCAGATGATATAACCAGTAGTAAAAAACTATATAGAACTGGTGATCTGGTTAGATGGTTACCACATGGAGAGTTGGAATTTATTGGAAGGGTTGATCAACAAGTGAAAATCAGAGGATTTCGTGTTGAACCAGGTGAAATTGAAACTAAATTGCTTTCTCAACAGGGTGTACGAGAAGCTGTGGTGTTGGTTCGGCAGAACAATAATCATGGAAAGCAGTTAATAGCTTATGTACAGCTTGATTCTGTAAATCTAACAATAGGGCAAACTATTTCGGATAGAGTCAGTTTACTAAAACAACAACTGAGCAGACATCTTCCAAAACATATGGTGCCAGCTTATTTTATTGTAGTAAAAAAATGGCCTTTGACCCCCAATGGAAAAATAAATAAAAACGAATTGCTAAAGCTAAAGATAGAATTTAACAGTTCAGAACATGTCGAGCCCAGCAACCAGATAGAGAGATTATTAGTCAATATTTGGGCTGAACAGCTGAATATAAAACCACAACAAGTGAGTGTGTCTTCAAACTTTTTTGATATGGGAGGACATTCTCTCATGGTATTGCAAGTTTTAGCTCGTATTGAGCGTGAATTTGATTTCAGACTGCCAGTTCTAAGTTTGTTTAGCAACCCAACGATAAGGCAACTCGCTTTATTATTAGAAGAAAAACAAATAAGTAAGAGCGGATATAGTTTATTGTCATCAGCTAAATCAAATAAAAGACAAAAATTATTCTTTGCTCCAGCGCTTGGTATGCCTGTCTTAAAATATCGCTCAATGGCTGAGTCTTTAAGCCAGTATTTTGAAGTGGTATTATTAACAACACCTGGAATTGATGTACCACTTCCAGAAAATAAGTCGAGTGAAAATGCCCCATGTATGACCGAACTTAAACTGAGAGAAAGGGCAGAGTTATGGTTGGAGCAAATTTTATTACAACAGGACTCTGGAACATATAAGTTGTCTGGTCATTCCTTTGGTGGCTGTGTAGCAATGGATATAGCAAACTTACTAGAACAGAGAGGAAAAAAAGTCGAACTAGTACTCATAGAATCTGTACTTGGTTGCTCTTCCTTAAACCACAAACCAGTTAATTTAGATAAATATTCAATACCTGCTGATCTAGAACAGACCATTGCCAGTGATTATCGATTAGCCGTCGAAGGACAGTTGAAGCTACAACAAAATTATCAACCGATTGACAAACTCTCAGGTCAGATCTGCTTAATCCAGGCTGAACAAGGACTTCAACAACATGAAGACATATTAAAAATTATTGAACATATTCAAGACTGCTGTCAGCAACCCTTAAAAATTAGAACAACACTAGGCGATCATCTTTCCGTTATTGATTCTTCTGACTTTCAAAAGGTTCTATTACAAGTATATGAAGTAAATGATATAGATGAATCAAATCAGACGTCTTATGATGTTCTGGTTACACAGGATTAGATAAGTATTTTAACTAAAGATTAAATAAAAAATATGGGGAATAATATGTACAGTGATTTTACATTTTCAGAATATGACAATCAACCTTTGCCATTGGTCGTAACACCAAAAAACAATGTAGAAATGTTTGAACAACTTGATGTGATTAAATCACTAATTGAAGAAAAACTTCCAGTTGTCGGAGCAATTTTATTTAGAGGTTTTTCAATAGGACACTACAACCAACTTTCAAATCTGGCTGATAAATTGTGTGGTGAGGTTATTAGTTACAACTTTGGATCAACTCCCCGAACAGATGTTGGCAATAAAGTCTATACCTCTACAGACTACCCTAACGAAAGAAGCATTGTTTTACACAATGAAATGGCATACACAAGTGAGTGGCCTCGACAGTTGTGGTTTACCTGTGCAGTTGCTGCAGAAGAAGGGGGGCAAACTACTTTAGCTGATAGTCGTGACATTTATCTTGCAATACCCGAGGCTATACGCGAAAAATTTGAGAAATACGGTGTCAAATACGTGCGAAACTACAGACCCTTTGTTGATGTTTCCTGGCAACAAACCTTTTCCACCGATGATAAAACCGAGGTGGAAAAAACTTGCAGAAAACTAGGTGTAGAGTTTAAATGGAATGGAGATGAGTTATGTACCTGGCAAGTCTGCCCTGGAGTGAGCTACCATCCGGATACCAAAGATCCCGTTTGGTTTAATCAGGCACATCTATTTCATTTGAGTAATCTTGAAACTAACCTGCGCTCTGCCTTAACCAGCATTTATCAACAACATGAATTACCAAGGAATGCTCTATATGGCAATGGCGAGATTATGCCTGATGAAGATGTTGAACAAATAAAAACTATTTTGGAAAAACATACCATTCCACTGCAATGGCAAGAGAACGACATTTTGTTAATTGATAATATGCTGGTAGCACATGGGCGCAACCCTTATCAAGGTGAACGAAAGGTATTTTGTGCAATGACGCAGCCTTGTGATATCACTAAACTTTAACCGAGAAAAATAGAAATGCAGAAACATATTTTTTTTAAAGGGTATCTACTGTCTGGCATTTTTCTATTATTGTCTATTTTTTTATTGGAACTCTATCAACCCGTTAGTTTATTAAAGAGCACACCCGTTGTAGATGAGTTTTCAGCGGGGAAGGCAAAAGAAGTTCTATATTATCTATATCAGGATCTGCCATCACATCCCAGTGGCACCTACGCCAATGAACAGTTAAAAAACAAACTAAAAAATTCATTTGAACAACTGGGATACACAACAGAGCTGCAAAAGCAGTTTGTTTGTTCGAAAAATAATATTTGTAGTTATATAAGTAACATCATTAGCTACAAAAACATACAACCAAATGAAGACGTTGTTCAAGTGAACGTTCATTATGATTCTATCAATGCAGGCCCAGGCGTGTCTGATAATGGGGTTAATTTAGCTATAGCACTAGAATTGGCAAGATTATTTAATGACAAAAAAACACTTAACCCGCTGATGTTCGTTTTTACAGACGCTGAAGAAATCGATCTATTAGGAGCCGAGTTATTTACCAAACATCCTCTTGCTTCACAAGTTTCAGCTGTAATTAATTTAGAAGCTCGTGGAACCAAAGGCGATAGCGTTTTATTTGAAACTATTGGCCATAAAAAAACTTTAATGCAGTGGCTTGATGATTCTGGTGTCAATCTAAAAAGCAGTTCACTTTTTTACGATATTTATCGTTTGTTACCAAACGAAACTGATTTAACAGTTTATCAGGATACCGTCTCATATGGGTATAATCTGGCATTTCTGGGCGGTTCTGAGGGTTACCATTCTACCAATGATGATTTGAAACATGTGGATCTCAATAGTCTCGAACAACAAGGCAAAGCAAGTACTGGTTTATTAAATGTATTGTTAAATCAAAAACTCAATAAAGTTGAACAGACAAATGATGATGTTGTGTTTTTTGATGTTTCCGGCGGATTATTTTTTACAATTGATGTAACAATATTATTAATGTTATCTGTGCTTTCTATCATTGTGTTTGTCTATTTAATATTCATCCGGCAGGATAATGGCTTCAAAAAACATCAGGTGCTTAGTGGGAGTTTATATTTATTTTTGACCGTAATAATTTCGACCGCCTTAAGCTATGGTTTAATCAAGTTTATACAAAGTTTGCAGCCAGTATATTCAGCGTGGAATAATTACACTTTGAAAACTCAAATTATAGCCTATATTATTCCAACGCTACTTACGGGTTTGTGTTTTCACTTATTTACCAGAACATATAGCTTTAAAGCCCGACTTTATAGTCTCTTGTTATTCTTTTCATTAATGTCACTTGTAACTCTGTTGTTGTTGCCGGGGGCGAGCTATTTATATGCTATACCTCTTATCTCAGGAGTTATATCCGAGTTACTTATCAAAAAAATATTTAGCGAAAAATGGCGTTTAAAACTAAATTATTTAACCAGCTTTATCTTAATAATTATTTATGCGAGTTTTAGTTTTAGTATTATGTCTTCTCTGCAGGATGCGCTAACACTACCATTTTTCACATTGCTCATTCCATTCTTGTTCGCTCCGCTAATTATATTGATGGTTCTGTTAGCTTCATTAACAACTGTTGAAATTCGAGTTCTCAAAGCTGCAACAGTAATTGCACTACTAATAGCCATAATTAACATAGTACAACTCCCAAAACCTATAACGAATAGCAAAAGATTGGGAACATCAATTTACTTCGAAAATAAAAGTCAGGCATACTGGCTTGTTATGGACGAACTTGGCTCAATTCCAAAAGAAATTAAAGACAGATATAAATTACAAAAACATTCCCCACAGAGCGCTTTGTATCCCTATTATAGTTATGGAAGTATGCTAAAAACAGATAAACACAATATAAACTACATATCTGAAATTATGCTTACTGAGCCTGAAGATGGGGTTAAGCAGTTGAGTATAAACATCCCAGCCAGTGATAGTCATGCTTTTGTTAAACTGATGCTACCCGCTCAGTTTGTAGTTAAGCATATTGATGTTAATGGTAAACCTATTGAATTAGAACAAAGTCAACCTTTGGATAAAGCAGGATTTAGAACAATACGAATCTATAATCATTTTAGTCATTCAACTTCTTTAACATTATCTTATTCTCAAGATGCTAACAAGAACAATTTAGATGTTGTAGTTATGGAAACTATTTTTGCAAATCCTGTATTGCAATCTGATGATTTTATGATGTTGTTTAATCGATATTATAACGTTCGTGGCAAGGCTATTCGTACTGTAACTGGGAAAATTATTAGCTTATGAAAATGATTATTTTTCTCATTCTTGATTTTTAAAATTATTGCTAAAAGTTTTATGTTCTGCAGCAGAATTGGAAGCGCACTCACTTTCTTCAGAATGCCGTAGTAGTTCGGTATAACGGCTGTAATTACGAAGGCTTGCAAGATCCTCATCGTTGCGCATCCACGCAGAACTGATAGTCCCCTTTTTGATGGCTCGTTCGAGATAATCTAACGCTTTGTCATGCTCATCGAGTATTGCGAGATTGCAGGCAACGTTATACAAGACAACGGAATCATCAGGTGCGATTTCAATAGCACGCTGTAACCAACGCTTTGCACGATCTATATCCCCAAGGACTATCAACGATCCAGCGCCGAGATGGAATGCCCGTGCATCATCAGGATTCCATTCGAGCCGTTTTTGGATCACCTCAATCGCTAAATGCGCCTCTAAGACTGCATCGTCAATACGGTTCATGCCGCGCAGAATTTGAACACGCAAACATCTGGACTGATAATCCGCAGGATCAACTTCGGCTGCTTGTTTAAACAATTCTGCCGCCTTTTCAAGATCACCCATATGGAATTGCGTTCGAGCATAATAATAATAGGCTTCAAACAGACGTGGATTTAGCTCCAAAGCAGTCTTGAACTCTGCCTCAGCTGATACGAACTCTTCGCACACGAGATAAGCCAGTCCGCGAGATGCGTGTGCCTCGGCAAGATCAGGGCTTAATTCTAATGCATGTTTGCTTGCCTTGCTGGCTTCTTTTTGATAGTTAGGTTGCGGATCCACATACATAATCAGAAAAGAATGACAATCGGCATAACCTGCCCAGGCCAGGGCGAACTCGGGATCAATTTTCATAGCCTGACTAAACATCTGACGCGCGTACTCAATATCCATCTTACGGAAGCGTTTGAAGAACTGCCTACCGCGCAAATAGTACTCATACGCACTTACATTAACAGTTGATGTGGTTTTAACAGACGATTTTTCTGTCGGTGTGAAAGTTACCAGTAGTTCTTCAGCAATACACTTCGCGATTTCATCCTGAATTGCAAAAATATCCTCTATTTCTTTGTCGAAGGTTTTAGACCAGAGATGGTATCCATCGGAAGTCTTGACGAGCTGAGCCGTCACACGCAAGTGATTTTCAGACTTTCGCACACTTCCCTCTAGTATTGCTTTGACAGCGAGTTCTTTACCAATTTCTCGTACATCTCCAGCTCCTGCTTTGTACTGGAATGATGATGTTCGAGCAGCTACGCTCAATTGCTGGATCTTGGTGAGTGCGTTGAGAATTTCCTCTGCGACCCCTTCGCAGAAATATCCCTGATCCTGCTCTGGACTCATATCGACAAAAGGTAATACTGCTATCGAGGGAGATGCATCAAGATCTTCGGCTCGGCGTAATTTTTCACCATCCCGACGAATACCGGTAGGGGTAATATCAAACAGCCAGGATAACACCACAACCACTGGAAATCCTAAGATCACAACAACAATAAGGCTAACCATCACCCAGTTTGGAAAACCAAGAGGAACAAACGTTATTTCGCCGATTTGTAGCAGTACAAAAGCAACGATGGCATAAGCAGCAATAACTGGATACACCTTACGACGCTTCAATTCAGAAGATAACTTTGGTAATGAGTAGAGTGAAAATTTTTTCATTTGAAGGGCAGGGCAGAATCTACCTTGATCTCCTTTAAGACAATATTCGCTCTCACCTCCGATATACCCAGCAGGTGGACAAAATCGTCGAAGAAAAAAACATCCACCTTCTAAGAAGGCAGCCATTGTTATCCCAAATTTTATTAAATTCTAATTAAAACTAAATCCTTCTTGCCGTGCCTCTTCCTTTTCTTGAAATTTGACATACTTGCGTATGATTTCTTCGTCTATACCAACTGTATCAACACAATAGCCTCTTGACCACCCCAATAGGGCTTTTACTTCAAATTGGGAAACTGGCGAAATATCTGGATTGCCGTCTTTCCTTTAATCGTTCCTAATAGCTTTGATACTGATTCCTTTGGTGGCATCGAAACTACTAGATGCACATGATCACTCTGAATATTTAACTCAAGCACTTCACTATTCATTCGACCACAATAAACATGAATTTTTTTGAATAATTCTCCCGCTACTGCTCCAGTCAATATTCTAAAACGATATTTTGGCATCCAAACAATATGATATTTACAACACCATATCACATGCGATAATCTTTTAAATCTACTCACGATAAACCTCTTGTTAATGTTATGGGGATAACATAACGAGAACTATCATGGGTAGATACTTAAGACAACGGCTTAGCCTTTGTCAGCCACCGCCTAAGGCGGTGGATATACAAGATTGATTATATGAAAAGCGTCGATATCGACAACGAGCAGTAAGTAATAATTGTCGAAATACACCGTACATCAGTAGAACAACCACTTTTTGTAATAACCTGAACAAAGAAGCTATTGTTCGACTGCTTATTATTAGCATAGCACATTTTTAAATCCATCTATCCTTAAGAGCCTCAAGATGATTTTTATGACAACTATACCCGTGATACCTGGAAATGCGGGATTTCAGAGTTACAGTGGTAAGTCAGGTCAAGGCGTCGCTCGTAGAGAATGACTGGTCATTTTCAAGAGCGACAACGAAGGACTGGCTTACCACTGAAGCTCCCAGGGGGCAAGCCAATAAGCGCCCATCTTCTTTGTTTTGAAAACTAGATTTAGAATAACTAATACTGCACTTTCAAGCCTCGAATATGGACGCTTCTTGACTTGCTGAGACCCGTATTTCCAGGTATCACGGGTATACATGCAAATCGCACAAGGCAAAACTTAACTCGACTGAGGGTGGTTTTTGTGCAAATGAATTTAATGCGGCTAATAAATTTGAACTCGGGATAAGAACAGCCAAAAAGCTATTAAATATTAATAAGTTATAAATACTTTATAGATAACAAGGAGTTATCACAGGTTAAAATCTGTCCAGTGCAAATATTTTAGTGGTTATCAAGGCGGACTAGCGTAGTAATAGTGTGCTATTGCTAGTTAGTTCAACGCGAGAACCGCTAAAATAGTTGTGCTGGGTGGCTGTTCTTATCCCGAATTCAGGTTTATAAAATTAATAATCCACTGTGCAATTATTTGGGAATCACTGTCTGATTTTAATGATTCGATGGCGGTTTTAGAAATCGCTTCTCCAAGCGTTTCGCGACGATTATTGATTAGACTTAGTAAATACTCCTTACTGAACTCTGGATGTCCTTGAAAAGTCAAAATATGATAACCGATGTGGAAACTTGCATATTGGCAAAAATCATTGCTCGCCAGGACATGGGCTTTATCCGGCAACTGAACCACCTGATCCTGGTGACTAACCAATAATTTGAATGGCTCTTGATGATCCTGCATCCACTCTTTAGTTTTTAATAGTTCAGATCCAAACATGCCAACTCCCCACCCATTGAGACTTTTTTCTGTCTTACCGCCCAGAGCGTGTGCGATTAATTGGTGTCCAAAACAAATACCAATAAGAGTTTTTTCATGTTTATGCAGTAGTTGTATGTATTGTTTAAGTTTATGGATCCAGGGCAGATCGTCATAGGCACTAAACTTACTACCAGTAATAAGGTAAGCGTCACATTGTTCAATGTTTTCAGGATATTGCTGTTTAATGATATCAAAATACTCGAAGTCTAACTCTGCATTGGTTTGCTGCAGTAAATTTTTAAATTGCTCACCATAACTACCGAATGATTGAAGCAGTTCAGGTGATAACTGATCTGTTTCTAAAATACCTAATTTCATAAAATTTAACTCAGTTTGCCCGAAACAGTATTCTCGAATATCTGAGTATAGCATTCTGCAGACAGGGATTTTGGATTACCAGAGGCCGATGGTTCTTGTTGAGCCATGTGACCTATAGTTTTACTGTCTGTGTTATTGATACCAATTTCACTAAGCTTATGAGGAATACTGAGTTGTATCCTAAATTTGAGTACCCAGTCAATAAATGTTTCAACGCCAGATTGTTCAATCTCAATAAAACGATTCAATTTCTATATTTTTTCTCCGATCACGTCCTGATTTTCATGTAATACATAAGGCAATAGAATCGCATTTAACAGCCCAATCCGTTGATTCTAGTACTCGATCACATCCAATCGCTGCTACGATTACTCCGGGTCCAGTTTCTTCATGTAGGGCTTCCAGGGGAAAATCCATTTGTTCTCCCAATTCCAATAACAAAGAGTAAGTGTCTGTCTCAACACTATTGCGAATTACCGTATAGCCGAACATTGCGTTGTCTGAAAAAGCAAACTATATAAAATATATGGCTCATTGTTAAAACTGTCAAACCGCCTTAATGGGAAAATGATTATAAAACAACAAGTTATGAGGTGAAATCCATTTGATTTGGTAACGTACTGTGGTTTTTTCATTCTCACCTTTGGGATCCAGAAAGCAATGGGGGAAGGGGAGAGGAGAGGATAGTGTTCATGTAATGGAAAAAGATAACAGGATTAAACAAAGGAAAATAATTATGGCTGAGAAAATTGATAAAAAACCATTCCTTGTGCCGGTAGACTTTTCTCCGCACTCGGAGGAAGCTTTGCTAAAAGCATGTGAATTTGCGGGAGCCATGGGAGCACCCATTGTCGTGTTGCATGTGGTGCATGATCCAGGTGAGATGCCGAGCTATTATTCAAGTCAGGAGGCCACTGAACGCAACGACAATCACCTGATCCCAATTGAAAGCATGGCCAGAGAAATGTTTGACACTTTTATTGCCTCTCTGCTCGAAAAGCATCCTAAGATTGAGCAACTAAAAACCCTTGAAAAAAAATTAGTAATAGGTTTGCCGGTGAGCAGAATAATTGAAGTGGCTAAAAAAGTTGATGCCGCCATGGTGGTTATGGGTAGTCAGGGCCGTACTGGTCTAAAGCGAATCATGCTGGGTTCGAAGGCGGAACAAGTGGTTAGACTTTGTTCTGTACCCGTGACTATCGTCAAGAAAATTTCAAAGGAAGAACAAAATCATTAATTTACAGAATTACAAATAACCGTTGAAAGAAACGGGAAATACATCGGGAGAGTGAATTATTGCAACATCATTTTTTCATCGAATAATCAATCGCTTACAGATTTATATTAAACTGAAGCCTAAACACCTGTCGCCCTGGTTTTTAATGATGATCGCTGCAGTTTTGGCGTTACCGGCTGCTGCCGCACCCAAGGCTGAAGTGTCGTTGGCCTGGGGTTTTATGGCAATGGAATTATTTGGTGGACTGGCATTGTTCCTGTTTGGTATGGAACTGATGTCCAACTCATTAAAAGACGTTGCAGGCGAACGTATGAAGACAACCCTTGCCAGGCTAACCGTTAATAGATTTATGGGAGCCACCACAGGAGCCTTTGTTACTGCTGTTATCCAATCTTCAACCGTTACCACAGTGCTTGTGGTGGGATTTATTACCGCTGGTTTGATGTCACTTTCACAATCAGTGGGTATCATTATGGGTGCCAACATCGGCACCACCATCACCGCACAAATCGTTGCATTTAAAGTGACCAAATACGCTTTGTTGATGATAGGACTTGGTTTTACCGCCATATTTATTGGCAAGCATGAAAAAATGAAACAATACGGTAGCTTGATGATGGGGCTGGGGTTGGTTTTTTTTGGAATGAGCATCATGGGTGATGCGATGAAGCCCTTAAATAGCTACCAACCTTTTCTTGATCTGATGACTCATATGGATACACCGTTAGTCGGAATTCTGGTAGCCGCAGCCTTTACCGGACTTATCCAATCATCTTCAGCAACGACCGGTATTATCATTGTTATGGCAAGCCAGGGATTTATTTCCTTATCTGCCGGTATTGCACTGGCTTTTGGGGCTAATATAGGCACTTGTGTAACCGCATTATTAGCCTCCATTGGCAAACCCAGAGAAGCGGTTAGAGCAGCCGTAGTACATGTTTTATTCAACGTGGCCGGAGTAGTTACCTGGATTGCGTTTATTCCACAATTTGCAGAGTATGTGAGTTTATTGTCTCCATCGCATCCAGAACTGGTAGGATTGCAACGACTTAGCGCTGAAACACCAAGACAAATCGCTAACGCACATACAATCTTCAATATTGCCAACACCCTGATTTTTATCGGTTTTAGTACCCAATTAGCACGATTGGTAGAATGGCTGATACCCGATAAAGCCTTAGAAGAAGAAACCATATCTATCAAGGCAAAATATTTGAACGAAGATTTACTCGACACCTCATTTCTTGCATTACAGCAAGTTCGACTCGAAGTTCTTCACATGGGCGAACATGTCCAGGACATGCTAAAAAAGATCATGCCTGCAATTCTAAGTGGTAATCGTGAAACCCTGGCTGCTATTCGAGATATGGACGATCAGGTAGACAACCTTTATGCACAGATTATAGCCTACATGGGACAGATCAGTAAACGCTCTTTGACTGACAATCAAACCAAAGAATTTCTTGCTTTGCTCGCTGCGGTGAGCGATTTGGAAAACATTGGCGATACCATTGAAACCGATCTGGTTGTATTGGGTAACCAACGAATTGACGAAGGATTTTTGATTAGCACGCCTACAAAGAAAGTACTAACGGATTTTCATGCGGTAATCGAAAGGGCTTTGGCATCATCAATACAAGCGGTTACGCAAAGCAGCAAAGAAGTTGCCAATATAGTCATCGGTATGAAAGCGGAGATTTCTAGTCTTGCATATTCAGCAGCGGCTCATCAAGCCAAAAGACTAGTGGCTGAAGAACCGAACCGAATACCAGCTTATACCATTGAAGTGGACATTATCGAAAAACAGAAACGGATCTATCATTTTGCCAGACGAATGGCCAAATCGGTGATGGCAGTAGATTCAAAAATGAAATAGTAAAAGCAATACATATTTCAAAGCTAAGCCTAAGCCTTAAAAGATAACCTTCAAATAATTCAACCAAAACTCAAAATGCACCATTAAATTATTTACCTTTTAAGAATAGGGGTTTTAAGGGCTGTAATAGAAGAGCTATAGCAAAATATCATTTACAGTATGATATAGGTTATATGAAAGACTTATTATCACCCTATTTAACATAATATACATTATGCGCATATGGGGCTTGAGGAAAGCAGGGGTTTTATAGGTTTAAAAGTTATACATAGTCTTCTATTCTGGATTATTGAATAAGTAACTTCAATGCGTTGCTACGTGATTGTTTAAGGTGTTCACCTTGATGAATGTGATTTTATTCACATAGGTAATGATTTACCTTTATGTGTTTTACCAAAGGCAAGTAAACGGCTGTTCAAAATGATTCAATATGATTTTGTGTGTGCGGTGTGCCCGACATGAATACACCTCATGATTTTGTGTGTGCGGTGTGCCCGACATGAATACACCTCTTCGAGTTTGTCCTTGCCATTCACTTATAGTTATCGTCTAATGACAACATGGTTATCGATGGTGAATTTCCCCCAAAGGACTTTCATCTCATCAGTTTGTGCGCACGATGGAAAAAGACAAAATGGATGAAGAACCGTCAAATATAGATCAGACCTTGGTCATTCCCGAAAAAAAGGCAAAGAAGTTACGCTGGTTGTTAATGCTGGCTACCTTTCTATTTGTTCTCGGAATATTTTTGCCAATGATAACAATCTCAAAATTTATCATTGTTAAAAACTCATTCTCTGTAATTTCAGGCGTAATAGAGCTTTTACGAAATGGGCAAATCCTGCTATTTATCATCGTTGCCGGGTTTAGCATTGTCCTTCCCATAATGAAAATCAAAGTATTGTTCAAATTGCTGTCCCAAAAAGCTATGGATAATCCAAAAATAAAACGTTATTTACACCTAATGCACGAGTACGGTCGTTGGGCCATGCTTGATGTAATGGTCGTTGCAGTACTCATAGTTACCGTTAAGTTAGGTGCGATCGCTAGCATCAAGGTGCATTTCGGTTTATTCGTGTTTGGTGCAGCGGTTTTACTGATTATGCTCATTACAAACAAGGTGGTTCGTCAAATCGGGTAGCCAACACCCATTTACTGGGTGTCCTGTTATTGTTATAAACAGCAGGAAAAGAGTCAAAAAAAGGATAAGAAATGTCATTATTAGAAGACAATATCATCAAGAAAGCTATGGAAAGTCTAGAGACATTAGAATTATGGATAAGCCAAAAAGACGAAGATGAAATTATAGAAAACAACGATATTTACAGCCTGCAATCAGAATTAACAGCATTAGTTGACCTAAGAAGAATTGAAAATAGTGGAATATCAGACAAAGGATTAAAAACTCTAGCGCAAATAGATATCAGAACATTAAGACTAATGAGAATAAATGCAAATCTCGAATAAAAATCCGGCTTACCGGACAAAAGTGTGGGTGTAACAGGGAACCCACACCCAAAAAGCCCAAAAACACTACTCATACAGATAGCAGCGCAAAAAACAACCAAAACACCCAAAGTAAGAAATAAGATATAAAAAAAGGAATACGAAAATTGAACGCAGATATTAAAACTATACTTAAACCAATCTTTCTTGCTGTATTCAGTTATGCCAGCTATTTGCTATCGTCACAACTTATTAAGCTGGCAGACAAATTAGAAACAAAAGATTTAGCTACTATTGTTAGCGCAATGACAACCGTTTTTATTGGACTTGCAGCCGTAATCATAAATCAAAGATATTCCAAGCAACGAGAAACTGAGGAAGCACACCGAGAAAATAAAGTTAATATTTACAAACGTTTCTTAAATACCGTCTCTGGAGTTTTAGCACAAAACAATGTCAACGTTTCAAAAAACGGATTATCAGAACAAGAATTAATTGATTATTTAGTTGAATTTAAAACTGAACTATTATTATGGGGCTCCCCCAACGTAATTAAACGTCAACTAGAATTTGAAAGCGCATCTAGAAATGATGAAACTAAAAATGATAAAGGCGGGATTATCGCACTAAACAATCTATATAAAGCGATACGAGAAGATATCGGCCTTAGCAACAGAGGGTTAAACAATCGCGAATTAGTAAAGATGTATCTAAGCAATCCTTCAGAAATTGATAAGTGATTGTTACCTTGATAATGTTCAAACATTGTCTTTATGTTCATAATAAACAACCAATCCCATTTGAAGCCCTATGACAGTCAAGCTGTCAAGGTCGCATAATGTGTCCTATGTTAAATGTCTTAGAAGCTTGGCTGCGCCCTCTTAAGCTTCTAATCTATCTAGCCCACCTAATCGGCCGTGCTTCGCGATTATACGGCCTCAGGCGGTGCACATAAGAGCGGCATTATGCCCATATGGGGTTTGAGGAAAGTAGGGGTTTTATAGGTTAAAAAATTATCCACAGTGTTCTATTCTGGATTATTGAATAAGTAACTTCAATGCGTTACTACGTGATTGTTTAAGGTGTTCACCTTGATGAAAGTGATTTCGTGGGCGTATGACTGTTGAACTGTTGAAGTTGTAAACAATATAAATTAACTACCAGCACGTTCTTGATCAGCTTGTAGGTGTTTTTTGGAAGCAATAGCTTTAGCATCAAATTAACTTGAAACTCACCTAATACGCCTTTAAACCACGCGGATCTTATAATCGTTATAAAGATCAAAAATGGTATTAAATACCATAAAACACTGTATATCTGATTTAGCATTGGATCAAAGTTCATATTAATACCCAAATTTATTCTTCTGTGTTATTTAATGCCTCTCCCTTACTCGTTGGGCAACGGCAAGTTTTTTCTTTTATTTAGCTAGACACAAACTTCCATCTTCTTCGGAATTGAAGAGTAAACAACAATAAAAACAATATGTTGCGTGACTTTTCTATATGTTACACTCGTTGAGTAATCTGCTGAACCCCCTACCCTAGTCTAAACAGTACGCACTGTGTAGGACACCCATAACTTGAGCGACTTCAGCTATTAATTTATGTAACTTAAGGGTGTCCTATTATTGGTGACTTAAGGGTGTCCTATTATTGTTCTATTATTGTTCTGTATTGCTCTGTTTCTACCATATCCATGGGAACAATCGATATTTTACTCTTGCAGCATAGTCCGCATAACCTGGCAATTCCTTCTGGAGGGTAATATCCTCCAGAATAGTTCGTATGATAAACGCAATCGTTAATAATCCTGCAGGGATCAATGCCCAAAGAGAGTTCAACGCAAACGCTATGGCAACAGAAGAAGTGATACCACCAGTATAACCGGGATGTCGAATAAATGCGTATGGTCCTTTATCGATAACACAGTGGCCTCTTTCTTTTTGAATGCGAACTGTGGTTGAGAAAAATCGATTCTTCCACAAACTCAAGATCGCCAAGGAGAATCCGAGAAAAATAATGATAAATGCCAAAACATTTACCCATAGAGGAAAATTGCCTGTCCAATGATACCGTCCTCCATCTAAAGCAGCAATAAGGGGAATAATGTAGCTTAAGGGCACATAAAATGCTAAAAATACATAATCCCATTTTTTAGTCCCAGCACCAGGTTGTGCTCTCTCCTGGACAAGTTCTGATGGGATGATGAGCCAAGAAAACAATACCCCAAAAGTATACAACAGAAAATATGCCCATCCATACCAATAATCCCATCGACCAGCGGATATAAAAAGTACAGCAAACATCAATCCAGAATAAATAATCACTCGCATAATAGTTCGGATTTTTACAGCCATGCTCATATTTTGATCAAATCCTACTTTCATAGAAAACTCCTTACACATGAAACGACAGTTCAATATAAATTTCTGTTGGACTGTGCCGCTGGGCACAGCCGCCTGATACTTATTTACGCTTTTTGTTTACTAAGTGAGAAAAGTATTATTTAGAGTTGGCTTTGATTTATTGTGTTTTTGAAGATCATCTAGGACACCCCAATCTCATTTTCTATATAAATCTAACATAAAAAACATCAAAAGCCTGACATAATAGGAAACCTGTCGGAATAGTTCATGTTTTCTTCATAATTGCTATGAAAATAGAACAATATAACTAAAGTTTGAAACACTGTATTAAGATTAGGGGTTCTGCAAATCATGTAACTTAATCCAATGACTTACACCAGATGTAAAGCTTTGTATCGGTAGCTTTCAAGCTAGTTGTCGCCTAAAGTTGTAAAATTATGCTACCTTTTTTTTCTCGCCCTTACCTTGTCTACTGACTGTAATTGGATAGCTTACTTTTACCTTTTTTGATGATTAAGCTGCAAGATTTGTAATGTTTTACTTTATATTAGCTCTTGTTTATCACTAGCCTGTTGTTAGGCTTTGTTTTCGATAGCAACAAAGAATTTATTGAATAAAAACCTCTAACTAAAAATAGTTAGAGGTTTCTATCACAGCTATAACCCCTTCTACTGAAAGAAGGGTTTTCTAGATATTAGCAACTGTTATCCGTATTAGTTACCGGGATTACCGGCATTGCCAGAGACAGACCAGTCAGCAAAGCCATCGCTATCTGAATTTACGTCTGTTCTAGTAATGGTACTGCCTTCAGGCGCATTAGGGTCGCCAGCACTCCCCCATCCGATTGGTACTCCATTACCCGCACCACCTTCCCATGCTACAGCATCTACTTCATTGCCACTACTATCAGTCAGGATCAAAGCATCACCATCATTGTTAAGTGAAGGTAAGCTACCAACAATGTCGGGCTTAAACCCATACAGTTTGTCAAAGCCTTTTGATTGTTTTGCAATTATAAGATAACCACCAGCATTAATTGATCCGCCAGAAGGGATCGTGTATGAAGAGCCACTTCCATTATTATCAGTAATTACCCAACCAGAAAGATCAGCGGTAGTTGTCCCAGCGTTATATAATTCTATCCACTCTTCTTTAGATTCCGTGCCTGCTGGATCGTAATAAATTTCACTAAAAACGATTTTTTCGATAACGACGACCGCATCTACTGTCGCAACAGTCTGACTATTACCAGTAGCCCCTCCATCATCAGTAACCGTAAGTGTAACTGTATAACTTCCTGCCACAGCATATGTGTGAGTTGGATTTGCTACAGTGCTAGTCAATCCATCACCAAAATTCCAGTTGAAACTGACTATAGTGCCATCGCTATCAGTTGAACCTGCGCTACTAAAGTTAATGGGCTGTCCTTCTGTACCTGCATAAGGACCATTAACAACTGCTGTAGGTGCATTATTAGTTGGAGGAGCACTAACTTGTGTTTCTGGATTACCATTATTACCTAGCACAGACCAATCTAGACAAGTGTCAGTATCTACTGTCGGATTAGTACGTTGTATAGTGCTTCCAGTAGGTGCAATGGGATCACCATTAGCACACCAGCCAACGGGTGCTCCTCCTGTTCCACCACTTTCCCATGCAATAGCATCCAATTCGTTCCCATTATTATCCTTCAAAATTAGTGCATCACCAGTATTGTTTAAGGAAAAGAAGCTCTTATATAGATCCGCATCTATTCCATATAAAGCATTAAATCCAAGTTGATTACGAGCCACTGTAAAATGTGTACCTGCAGCTATGCTGGAACCAGCAGTCAATGTTAGAACAGTTCCTATGCCGTTATTATCCGTTATTGTCCAGTTGGAAAGATCTACTGTACTGGTACCAGCATTATAAAGCTCAATCCATTCCTCTGCAGAATCAGTACCAATTGTGTCATAGTAGACTTCACTTATATATACAATCGGTGGCTCTATCACACTGGCCGTAGTGTTATCGACAGCAATTGCACCATCATTATCCGTGACTGATAACGATACGTTATAGCTACCCAAAGCTGCATAGGTATGACTTGGATTATCTAACGTACTGACATTTCCATCACCAAAATCCCAGTTGAAACTAACTATAGATCCGTCAGTGTCAATCGATCCGGTACTGAGAAAATTAATCGCATTTCCTTCAAGTGTAGAATAGGTGCCATTGGCATTTGCTACTGGTGGTACATTTGGAGGTCCATCAAATTGTGTTTGAGGATCACCCCCTGCAGCTGATGACCAATCGGAAAAGAGATCTGTGTCACCACGAACATCAATGCGTTGAATAGTATTGCCATCAGGTGCATTAGGTTCTGAGGTACTACCCCACCCTATTGGCAAGCCACCACTGGCGCCAACTTCCCAACCAACAGCATCAAGTTCCGTGCCTGCACTATCTTTTAGAACTAACGCATCACCACCATTATTCAGCCCAGGTAGGATCCCGCCAAGATCTGCGTTTTTACCAAAAGCTAAACTAAATGTCGCAACATCACGAGCGATTGTAAAAAAGGTATTAGGTGCAATAGAATTTCCGGCAGGAATAGTATAAGAAGAACCAATACCATTATTATCAGTAATAACAAAGCCACTTAAGTCTACAGTAGTGAAACCAGCATTATATAGTTCAATCCATTCGGAATCGGGTTCAATACCGGACGGATCATAAGCAACCTCACTAAACACAATGTTTGGAACAACTGGTCCGCTGGCACCTTCTTCAAAAAGAAATACCCGAGGTAATCCTGCAATCGCACGTTCATCTGGTCCCTGAGAAACATTCCCATTGGCACTTACCGTATAAGTGCTAATCCCATCCGTGCTAAATACGATGTCCCCAACCGCAAAACCAGCAAAACTGGTATTTGTACCTGTCGGACTGCCTTCCTCTGTTTGTAGTACTAAAGCAGGTGATACGGTTACACAGGGTACTGCAGCTGCCAATACGTTTTCTACAACATCAACACGTGGGTGATGAAAATTGCTACCTTGTAATTCTCCAGTAGGAATAGGAGCCACTTGTGGGCTTAATCCATTCATGTAATCTGAATTGGTACTACTCTCACTACCATGATGATTAGGCATCATGACCTCAACACCAAATTCACTAAGTAATGGATTTGCACCACCGGGGAGAATGGCTTGAACTAAAGGTGTTTCCATATTGAATTGCCCTGTACTACGCCCTGTACAGGTGCCGTCATCAGGCCCTCCTCCTAAATCTCCCCCGGCAATAAAATCAAAATTACCATACTGAACCAACAGAACGGTTGATAAATCGTTTTCGTTAGCAGCCGCCTCTGGAATAGCACCAACACCAACAATACTGCCGTTTGTGGCAACCACAGTCGCTGTTGCTCCGTTACCAAGTTGAATAACCTGGCCTAGAGCGATAGGCTGAACAGAGCCCGCTGTCGTGATTGTCGCAGCAGATTTAAAGGCATCAATAGATGCATTAGTTTTGCTACTACCATTGTCATAGATGGCAAGTTTTACGTCATATCCATTTTGAATCAGAGGCTCAATACCTCCAAAATGGTCTGTATCCAGGTGAGAGATGACCACGTAGTCTAATGAATTTAAAATTCCCTGGCCTTGCAGATAAGGGATTAATTGTGAGGTTGCAGGTGATGACTTTCCGCCATCGTACAAGACTGTGGTGCCATCCGGTCCAACAAGTAGAATCGCTTGTCCCTGATCGATGTTAATCATATGAATTTCGAGATTTTGCCCGAAAGCATTATGTGCAGCAGCACATAACAAGAATGTCAGGCTTACAAATACTCGCCTGAAAAATAATCTAAACTGATAGTTCGTTTTCATGAGTTCCTCTTTTATTTTTGGTTATTGTTATTAAATTAGATACCGATAGAGTTTTACTTCCATGAAGAAAATTTGTAGAGAATTTGTAGGACACCCAGAAGAATCTCAGAGTTTCAAGAACAGAATTTCAAAGAATTTCAAGGACACCCTAACTTCATTTCTCAGAGAATTGGAATTGAGACTTGTGGCCCCCACCCAATAATTTCAGAGAAATTTCAGAACACAGGTTTTTAAAAGTTTTCGCTTTATTCGCAGCATGTTATGTAGCTTTTGCAATTGGTTCGAATAATGTTGCAAATGCATCCGGTCCCATAGCATCTATTGTATCAAATGAATTAAATATCAAATCCGAAGACAGCAATTCTGTACTTGTAATGATTCTTGCCACACTGGTTACGGCTCCATGTTTTGCGATTGGAAGTTCAATATTTGGCAAAGGAGTAACAAAGACAGTAGGAAAGGATATAATAGGATTCGGTCCGCTTGGAGCAAGTTTAATTTCTATTGTTACTGCTACTTTATTAATATTTGCGTCAGTATCCAGAGGTATACCTACATCGCTTGTCCAAATGAATACCTTTGCTGTAATAGGATTGGGAGTTTCTAAGG
>JBFFIY010000076.1:0-21993 GCA_041556195.1 Enterobacterales bacterium | reverse complement strand
TGGTAAGTCAGGTCAAGGCGTCGCTCGTAGAGAATGACTGGTCATTTTCAAGAGCGACAACGAAGGACTGGCTTACCACTGAAGCTCCCAGAGGGCAAGCCAATAAGCGCCCATCTTCTTTGTTTTGAAAACTAGATTTAGAATAACTAATACTGCACTTTCAAGCCTCGAATATGGACGCTTCTTGACTTGCTGAAACCCGTATTTCCTGGTATCACGGGTATATACCCGTGTTTCTGAAAAATGCATGCTTTAATGTTTCTGGATATAACCAGGGATCCTGAACAAGGCGATAATATGTCACGTTCCCTGTCTACCCACATCCAGATTGGCACGTGTAGTAGATAGGGATATACAACTGCTATGGGTGGCAGGATGCCGAAACTGACCATCACTTCCATGTGAATAAGCAGAATGCGGAAGTCCTGCTGAAATCCCACATTTTCCAAAAACATGGGTATTTAGGTTAAAAAGTGTATTATTTGACCTAAAAAATTATTTTATGCTGATTGTGGCTGTATTCTGTTGACTCCAAGCTTGACAGCGGTTTCAGGCAATTGTATAAAGTGTTCACAGTGATGGAAGGTAATGAGGGGCAGTAGCTTGGAAGGCTGCTATTTTTAGAAGTCTCCTTTGTTCAATTTAAGCTTCAATTACTAACTTTAAAGAATTATATAACCATAAATAAAATACAATTAAGGGGAAGTTGAGTGAATAAGTCGGAACTTATTGATGCAATTGCATCTGGTGCAGATATTTCTAAAGCCGCAGCTGGTCGTGCTCTTGATAGCATGATTGATGGCATTACTGAAACAATGCGTAAAGGCGATCAAGTTTCCTTGGTTGGTTTTGGTACATTTAGTGTTAAAGATAGAGCAGCTAGAACTGGTCGTAACCCTCAAACAGGTGAAGCCATCCAGATTAAAGCAGCAAAGGTTCCTAGTTTCAAAGCTGGTAAAGCCTTAAAAGACGCAGTAAACTAATCAGCTTTCTGGGACTTGGACTGAGATCTCAGTCCCAGGAACTATTTCCTAATGTGACAATTAGGTAGACACTGTTTGGAGTGGTAGTTCAGTTGGTTAGAATACCGGCCTGTCACGCCGGGGGTCGCGGGTTCGAGTCCCGTCCACTCCGCCAAATAAAGAGAGCTTTTATTTAAGACTCTTTTTTAAATGAATTAGAATAAAAGTAAGATAAAGTGTTATGGTAGTTCAGTTGGTTAGGCCCTTTATAACTACAGCGGCCTGTCATGGCGGGGGTCGCGGGTTCGAGTCCCGTCCACTCCGCCAAATAAAAAGAGTATTTATTTAAGACTTTTTTTTAAATGAATTAGAATAAAAGTGTTGGGTTAGTGTAGTTCAATTGGTTAGATTTTTTATAACTACATTAACCTGTCATGACAAAACCGTGAGTTAGAGTCCTTTCCGCTTTCGCCAAATTAAGGGCGTTCCTGAGGGAGCACCTTTTTCATTTAGCATTGAACTACACTCTACATTCATATTTAGTAGGTAGCCCATAATCCAAATTTGTCTGGATAAGTTAATAAATGGGCAATCTGAAAATAAACTATTAATTTTTCCTTGAAGATAAAAAACTATGCTTGAAAAATTTAGAGATGGTGTTAAAGGCCCGATGGCCAAAGTAGTTATGGGAGTTATTATGGCTTCCTTCGTATTCGCTGGTGTAGGTAGTTATTTTGTTGGTGCAGGCACCAACAATGTAGCGACTGTTAACGGTGAAGATATCACCATAGTTGATTTTAACAGGAGCTATCAGCAGACACGTAATCGCTTTGGTGCTCAGTTTGATCAGTTTTTTAGCACGGATAAAGCGATAGCAGAATTTCAAAATTCTGTCGTGGAGCGATTAATCACTAACAAACTCCTAACTCAAGCATCAGAAGACTTGGGGTTATATGTTGGAAATAATGTGATTTATAATGAAATAAGTAATACGCCTGATTTTCAAGTTGATGGTAAATTTAATGCAGACGCTTTTCGTAGTATATTAAATCGAGCCCAATATAATCAGTCTGATTATGAAGAAGCACTTCGCAAAGATAAACAACTAGCTCAATTTAGAACACTCTCTGAAACTGAATTTGCTTTAAAATCTGAAGTAGATTATCAGTTAAGTTTATCAGGATAAACAAGAAGCGGCGCCTATTTAACACTTGATTCAAAACCCTTAGAAGCAGGAATTGATTTTGAAGGTGACGAGGCTAGAGCTGAACTTGAGCAGTACTATCAATCCCATATTGGCGATTATCTGGTGCCAGAGAAAGTATCAGTTGAATATCTCGAAATTGACGAAGCAGCCTTATTATCAGAAGTTAATCCTGACGAAGACGAAATTGTAAAATTCTATGAAGAGCATCTGGAAGATTATGGTTCGCCGGAAGAGCGCCGTGTATCTCATATTTTAGTTAACCTTGCTAAAGATGCAACGGATGAAGAGGTGAATATTGCCCAGAAGAAAATGGCTGAAATTTCTCTACAGTTAACAGAGGGAAAGGATTTTGCGGAATTAGCCAAACAGTTTTCAGATGATAAAGTTTCATCTGAATCGGGAGGAGACTTAGATTTTTTTGGTGTCGACGTTATGGATCCTGAGTTTGAAAAAGCGGCTTTTGCACTTGAGAAAAAAGGTGATAGATCTTCTGTTGTTCGTAGTCAGTTTGGATTACATTTAATTCAACTTACCGATATTCATCCAAGTAGTGTTAAATCACTTGATGAAGTTAAAGATAAAGTCATTGAATCGATCAAACAAACTCAACTTGAAATCCTGTTTACTGAGAAAAAAGATTTATTGACTGAAAAAGCCTTTGAATATAGTGACTCTTTGGTTGAAGTTGCTGAAGAGTCTGGTTTGACTGTTAAAACTTCTGAGCTATTTCCACAAACGGGTGGTCAGGGTATATTTTCTAACCCTGCTGTAGCCGAAGCTGCTTTTTCAGAACAGGTTTTGGATAATAATTACAATAGTGATGTGATTTCAATTGGTAAAAATCATATTGTTGTGCTGCGTCTAAAGCAACAGGTGGAAAGCTTCACTGAATCATTTGAGCAAGTAAAGGACAAAGTCACTCTGTTATTAAAGGCTGAAAAAGCTAAGCAACAAGTAGCTGATTTGGGTTACAAGTTGGTTGCGTCTTTAAATGAAGGACAATCTTCGGATGAGGTTCTGGCGAATTTACCTGAAGAACTAAAAGCTTCCTGGCAGAGCTTTGAGAACGTGACTCGAGTTGATGCTAAACTTCCGGCAGAAATACGCCAGAAAACCTTTGTAATGTCAAAACCAGTCAATGATAAAGTCAGTATTACTGGGGAAAATGTGGATAGTGGATTTGTTGTGATAAAGTTAGTTAGTAGCCAGGCTGGAGATCCTGCTAAATCAACTGAAGAGCAGCGAAAGCAAGTTGAGCAACAACTCACTAGAAAGCTTTCTACGGCTGAAGATTCGGCTTTGCGTGATTGGTTAAAAGAAAATGCTGATATTGTTCGTTACCCGATTAATCAAGGGTAGGGATGAAAGTACCCTTTTTATAGAATTGTTTAACGCTTCATTTTGAGAAAAGCTCTATGAAGCGTTATTTTTTGTTGAACAGATCTTGGTCAAATAGCAATTCATATTTGTTACAAACTTGTATTTGAACCAGTCTGAAATTTTTAGAATTCTTCCAGGGTCATTTCAGCTTATCATCAATAAACTTTATAGCCTTGGAAAACAACTTAACCGTAGACTCTATTTTTGTAAACCCGTGTTTTTCTTCAGAAAAAATTTGCCATTCGAACGTTTTTTTATGTTTTTCTAACATTAATTTCATCCGGTAAGCATGTTCAATATCAACTACTTCATCTTTTGTTCCATGCATAATTAGGATGGGTCGTTCAAGTTTATTGGTTAGATAGGCAGGAGAAATGATTTTTAGGGCATCATATTCAGTCACAGGATCACCAATTTGTTCTAAAATCCATTTTTCTTGTAAGTGGCTTCGATTGGGTGCATTCAGGTAAAGGTTCAGATCACTTACTCCTGCTACATCAACAGCACAGCGATATGTTTTGGGGTGTAATATTGTTAACATAGCTGCTGCATATCCACCATAACTTATTCCAAAAATACAAATTTTTCTCTGATCAATTTCTTTCAATGTAGAAACCTTCAAGGTTGCTAGATGAATATCACTTAGCATCTTGTTCCCCCATTGCTTTTTTCCCGCTTCTTTCAATGCCTTGGTTTGGCCACTTGAACCACGAAAATTAACCCTTAAGACTGCATAGCCATTAGTGGCCAGATATTGTGTTAGTAAATCGAAGTAACGATGATCAAATATTCCGATAGGCCCTCCATGAGGCATAACTATGAGTGGAAAAGATGTAACGGCCTTGTTCTTTGGTAAGGTTAATAGATAAGGGATTTCAATATCATTTAGTACGATGGAATCTTCAATCAGGTAACTATTCAGGTTTTTATCTAAATGAGGATATAGACTTCCAATGACTTTTTGTTTTGATGTTCTGCTATTTTTTATTAAATATTGACCTGGTTGGCTATGGCTTTCCACATAATAAAGTTGAGTTTCTTTATCTTTACTTTGACCAATCAATAATTTTAAATTAGGTTCAGTTTTTTTCACAGATGGAAGATTTTTTTTGTGTCCATTTCCATCCAGGTAGATATTGTGTAAACCTCCATCTTTTAATACTTGCACACCGATTAATTTGTTTTCAGGATCTGTCAATATAAGATCGATAATTTTAAAGGAGTCAGCTTCAAAAATAAGATTTTTCGCTCCTGTTTCATAATTAATTTTATAAACAGAACGCTCTTCTTCTTCAAAAAAATCAAGACAATAAAAGGTGTTTTTTTCATCAGCCAAAGCTACAGGGATAATAAGACTAGACTTTTTGTTACCATTTATTTTAGTGTTACCCTGTAATATATCACTAGACCATATTTGTAATGCATTTGACTTATTATCTATAGTTTTTATGTGCGGTATTTTATGGTTTTCTTTTTTATTCAGTGTTACAAGGGCTAAATTTCCATTTTGACGATATTTGAGAGCCGAAGTTGGTCTTTCTCCTGCACCAAAAAACCATTTGATTGCATATCCATTTATTGAAGCTACCTCATTAGACTTTTTAAATTGCCCCCCATCGATCTTTTGAAGTTTATTTATTTTTTGCTTATGTTTTGATAGTTGGTTGATATTGAGCTTGTAAATTTTTGAATTCACGCCACTTTTTGCGTATAAGAATACATCTGGCTGGTCTCTAAGAGCGGCAACCAACCATCCAGTTGTGCGAACACTTAATATTTCTATTTTTTGTTTAGAGAAGTCAGGTGTTTTGATAATTAACAAATAAGAAGAATTTTGGGTGTTGGTCAACCCATCCACTCCTTTTTTTATTTCAGAAAATTGAGCTGCAATAGAGTTATTGTCAAGCCAGACTATGGCTCGCAAACTTGAATCTAGTTGGGTAAATTCGGATAGATTTAATAGTATTTTTTTTTCACCAGAATGAGTGTTAATTAAAACTAAATTTTGGCTTACGTTATTGTTTTTAATTGCAGCAACATATTTTCCATCCGGGCTTAATTTGGCCGAAATCATTACTGGTCTTTGAAAAAAAATTGAGGCTTCTTTGACAGAGATAGTAAAGCCATTTGAACTAAAGAATAAACTCAATAAAAAGAAAAACTTTATTGTCTTCACTTTATCATCTCTAATTGTTAGTTAAAATTTCGTAGAAATCATCTCTTACACCTGAACCAGATATTAATGGTGTATTTTCAATGAGATCCTTTAATGTTAGTTCTATCTCAGCTTTATCGGTGGCAATCCTATTTAATAAACGCACACTTATTTGTTTAGTGGTGCGTTCTTTTTCGATGACTAACTTACCCGCATAATTTATTTTTCCAGCCTCTATATTAAAACGCCAATCACGCTGATGGTTTGTGTTTAATCTAAAGGGAAAATCAAAATATGGAACATTAAGCCGTGTGATTTGATACAATCCAGCTGGTAAAACCTGGAGATAATAGCCATAGGATTTATTTTTTAATTCTAGTATAAATTTATTACCATATGTTTTTACTTGCTGATTCTTTGTTAAAAAACTCTGGTTTAAACTTCTTATTTTTGAATATTCAATTGATGGAGCTGCCCCACTCAGTTGAAGTTTTATTAATAAATAGCCATGGCGTGATTTGAGAGGTTCGATGTTTTCAGGAGTCATTAGCGGAAAAACTATTGATGACGAGTAACTTGGAAATGAGGAAAATAACAAAAAACAACTCACTACCGAATAAAAAAGCTTAGAGAAAAACAATGTACTTCCTTTAGGTTAGAATAAGTTACTCCAAAAAATTGATGGCAATTCAATAACTTGACATATCTGTTAAGCACTGTCATCTTTATTGGCTCCATCATATCGCTACGATATGATAATAGCAATTCATACATATAGTAGACAGACAAATATAATACTCTAAGGATGTTTTATGAGACAAGTAAAGTACCAACTCATTATGAAAATTAAACTGGTAGCTCTTTTGGTTCTGGTATTAGGTGGATGTGCTGGCCAAGTAAATATGTTACCAACCTTAACTCAACAATCTCACTTGCAAGTGAATCAGGGTGTTGTTGTTGTTCGGATTTTGAATGCGAGTGCTTATCCCTTACCCTTTAACCAGTTAACCTTAACACCTGAGAACCTTAATGAATCTAAGGATATAAAACCAGAGAGATTGATATCTTTACCTCCTAGGATAGATGGTACGACAGTGTTTTCTGCTCCCATAAATGCAGGACGTTATGCTTTAAATAGTATTCGTGCATTTCATATTCGAGGTGAATATATGTACAGTCGTTGGGTTAGCTCAGATGCAAAATTTGGTACATTTGATATCAAACCTGGTCAGGTTACAGATCTAGGAACAATTATATTTTATCCGAAACCTCAAGATGAGGAATATATTGAAACCTTGGTAAAACTACCGGAACCACAAATTGGCGAAGTTCTGGACAAATATTTCCAGTTCTATAAATATGATAAAAACACTATTTTGACTTGGAATACAGATGAACATATTGAAGAACATCAGGCATTATTTGCCTCAGTAGCTCAAAACCCTATAACTTATAGTGCCAGATATCTGGCTCCTGACAATACTTTATATTTTTTAGGGAAATTGGGTGTAATTATCAAACGTACTGCACAGGGAGATTGGGAGCTAGATGCAGTTGATACAATTTTTGATCTAAAAACAATAGCACAAAATAAGAAAGGTGACCTAATAGTGGGGGGAAGTGAAGGCCAACTATTTTGGAAAGCAGCAGGTAGTGATTGGCAGGATATTTCTTTAGAACATGATTTTCAGATAGACAAATTATATTTTAGCAATGAAGATTCTATAGATATGATCGCCAGGTTAGAAACAGAGTTGATTGTTTTGCGAGCTGATACAAATCAACAGAGTATGACTTGGCAAGAGTTAAATAAGTTTTCCTCTGATAGTCGGTGGTATAATATGAGACCCTCGGATAAAAATATTACAAATGATTCACACAGGAAAGCTAAGCGCATTTCTGGTGCTGATTTATTACAAACGGCTGAAGGAAATTTTATTATAGTTAGAACACAATTTATTCAGGAAGATCCTGTTTTCTTTAATGGTGATGTTGAAACATTTGGTTATGAAGCTGACACTTGGGAAGTGTTTATGCCTGAAAAAAAACCTGTTTTTTCTGCCATAGTTAACTCAGGTGCTATCAAAATAGGGATCAAAAAATCTGGGTTCTGGTCCTGGAGTGGGCGCACTACCTACAGGAGATATGTGAATAGTTCTGATAGCTGGGAAGAAATTGTAACATTTGTTTATAAATGCAAGGAAGTGGATGTCAGTTATAGTGAGCATTGTAAATCTAGTGAAAATAATAAAGTGTATTTTAACTTTCTTTCCCTGCCGTGGTTTCAAAATGATATAGAGGGTATTGCTGTAGTAAGTTTTTCAGATTACAGTTTTTGGAGCGGTAAAAGTACTTATGAAACAAGGATATTGTCTACTGGTGATGGAGGGCAATCATGGACTGATACAGGAAAGAGCTTGCCCATGAAATTTTGTTCATCTATTGTTCCAGAAGTAAAGGAGCTGCTTTTGCTGTCTTGTGATGGGGCAACTAGTGATTTCTATGAGTCATTAAATAACGGTACTGATTGGATTCATGTTCGTCAACATGAAAATTTTTGAACGGCTCGAAGGCTGAACAATATGGATGTTGTGAGTCAGTTCGAACCCCAGACATAAAAAAAGTCCTTAACAGGACTTTTTTTATGTCTGGCATTTAAGAACAATTGTAACTATTCAGCGAATCGCTAAATGTACCTGTAACTGAATAGTTACGAACAATTAATCTAAATAATTCTCAGGCATAGCAGTGATGCTAAAACCATTATCCACATGGAGCACTTCGCCAGTAATGCCTGCAGCTAGATCTGAACATAAAAATGCTGCCGCATTTCCCACATCCATTTGAGTAATGTTACGTCGAAGAGGTGTAACCGTTTCATAATAGCTCAACATTTTGCGGAAATTTTTTACACCTGAAGCCGCCAGGGTACGGATGGGGCCTGCTGAAATGGCATTACAACGAATGCCATCTTTGCCTAAGCTATTAGCAATATAGCGTACATTGGCTTCAAGGGAGGCTTTAGCAACTCCCATAATGTTATAATTTGGTAGAGCTCGTTCTGCCCCCAGATAGCTCATGGTGATCACTGAACCTCCTCGCCCCTGCATCATTTTACGGCCAGCCTTTGCAAGTGCAGCGAAACTGTATGAACTGATGTCATGGGCAATATGTGAGCCTTCTCTGGTGACAGCATCTAAATAATCTCCATCCAGTTGTTCGGCAGGTGCAAAAGCAGCCGAATGTACAATGGCATCAATCCCATCCCAATGTTCCGCTAAAGAAGTGAACATTGCTTCAATGCTTTCGTCATCGCTGAGATCGCAGGGAAAGGTTAACTGAGAATCCCATTCTTGTACCATTTTTTCAACACGTGGTTGTAGCCGTTCATTTTGGTAATTAAATGCCAATTCTGCACCTTCACGATGCATTGCTTCAGCAATCCCACCTGCAATAGATTTTTTACTGGCGAGGCCAACAATTAGAATTTTTTTGCCTTGCAAAAAGCCCATAGTTAAATCCTTAGAATGTTAAGTTGGAAGCCCATGTTTAATTTTCAGGGAAATCCTGGCAACAAAATACAGACTAATAAAAATAATGCGTTATTAGTAACTATTCAGCGAGTTACTAAATGTACCCGTAGCTGAATAGTTACCGTTATTCTAACATAGCGAAATCATATACAGGACAGACCAAAGTCAAATTTCTCCAGCTTTATGGCAAGCAACAATTTGCTGATCTACTGGTTTATGTGGTGGTTTTTGAAAATAACATTGTGAACTGGAAACAGGGCATCGGTTAGCATAAGGACAACCTTCCTGATGACTTAGAGCCTGGGTAAGAATTCGAGCTTTAGGATGCCACTGCGATAAAGCGTAGCCCTTGACTCCAGGCATACTTGCTAATAAGGCACGAGTATAGGGATGTCCAGGTCTGTTGAAAATGTCTTCGCTACGACCATACTCTATTAATTGGCCGCCAAACATCACGAGAACTTTATCACTAATGTGCTGTACTACTCCGAGGTTATGAGAAATAAAAACATAACTTACACCATCTTTTTGTTGTAAATCTAATAGCAGGTTGATCATTTGAGCTTGTACTGAGACATCAAGTGCTGAGAGCGGTTCATCCGCTATAATAATTTCAGGCTGCGAAATCAAAGCTCGAGCTATAGCGATCCGCTGCCTTTGACCCCCGGAAAACATATAGGGATACCAGTGATTCTGCTCAGGCCGTAATCCCACTTTCTGTAGAATTTCATTAATACGTGAGCGATATTCATGATGAGGAACATCAGGGTTATTACGCAAAGGTTGAACTAAAGTTCTGTAGATGGGAGCTCGGGGATTCAGGGTTCTCCCTGGATTTTGAAATATCAGACGGATCTTTTTTTGTAACAATCTTTCATCTTTGGGGCGTAAGTAACTTACAGGCTTACCTTTGTATAACAACATACCTTCATCAGGGTACTCAATTCCTGCGAGCATGTGAGCTAATGTGGTTCTTCCACTACCGGTCTCACCCACCACAGACAACGTTTCTGCTTCGCCAAGGGTAAATGATATATTTTCTACAGCCTGGACATTAAGTGGTTTTCTAAATATGCCTCTAGAACTTTGAAAAGATTTGCTTAAACCGGAAGTAACCAGTATTGGAGCGATCATAAGTGTTCTTCCCATAAAGAATCTTCTAACGGGTAATGACACCGGTAGTGACGGTTTTCTTCATTTTGATATTTGGGTAATTGAACGCAGATCTTTCCTGCTCTTGGGCAACGTGGTCCTAATGGGCAACCTACTGGCACTTTGTGTGCAGGCGGAACATTACCCTTTAAAGCATATAAATGACTTCGGCTTTTTCTCAGAGGGCCAATTTGTGGAATGCTGCTCACCAGAGCTTTAGTATACGGATGCCTGGGATGAGTGAGTAAATCACGAGTGGGACCAGTTTCTAAAATATAACCGCAATACATGACGCTGGTGGTATCTGTTGTTTCCGCCAGAATTGCAAAATCATGGGTAATGGCAATAACTGCCATTTCTCTTTCTCTACTGAGTTTTGATAAGAGATCTAGTATTTGTGATTGAATGGTCATATCCAAATTGGTTGTCGCTTCATCAGCAACCAATAATTTAGGGGAGCAGGCAATCGCCAAAGCAATCATAATTCTCTGATTGACCCCTGCTGCAAATTGGTGCGGATAGGTTCTTAATAAAGATTCAGGAGTACTTAATCCTACATCATGCAACAGTTTTAAAGATTCTTGTTTCAGAAAATCTCTGGATGCATCCTTGTGGTGTAAATAGAGCGTTTCCCATAATTGGTTTCCAATGGTTTTCGATGGGTTTAAACTAGTGGAAGGATCCTGGAAAATAATAGAAGCACCTTGTCTGATAACATCATAATCGCTCTTTGTCACAATTGTGTCATCAAAGCTGTAGAAATCGAAATTGATAGTAGCACTGGGATCGAGTAGACCTAATAATGCTTGAGCCAGCACACTTTTTCCTGAACCAGACTCGCCAATAATTCCACGGATTTCACCAGGTTTTAAAGATAAAGATGAATTAGAGACAGCACAAATTTCTCCATATAAACTGGGAAATGAAACGCTAAGATCTTCAATTTGCAAAAGATTCATAATTTACTTAAGTATCCTTATCTAAGGTGATGATCGGATTCAAAAGTTTCACGAATACCATCTCCTACCAAATTTATAGAAAATATAGTGACTAGCATACTAAGTCCCGGTAGCCATATTGTCCAAGGTGCCTGGTAGCTGTAACTTCGTGACTCACCTAATATTGCTCCCCATTCTGTCAGTGGAGATTGAGCCCCGAACCCCAAAAAACCAAGAGTTGATATTTCCAGGATAGCTGTGGACAGGCTTAAGCTAAATTGAATAAATATTGCATTGGTAATGTTTGGCAATAAGGTGATTGTCAAAAGTCTAATTCCACGAGCGCCATCGAGTCTTGCCGCAGCGTAATAGGGTTTTTTCATTTGAGTTAACATGGCATTTCGAGTGGATTTGAAAAAATGTGGCAACATGGCAAAAGAAACAGCAATAGCTGAGTTAACTAGACCAGGCCCTAATATAGCCACAACCAGCAATGAGGTTATCAATGATGGAAAAGTCATGAATAATTCAATAACAGAAGACGTTATTTTATCGAACCATCCACCTATAAAACTTGAAATTAATCCCGCTAAAACACCTACTAAAGCCGCAAAAAACACCACCAACATAGCGGTAGATAGAGTGGTTCTACCACCGATTAATATGCGGCTAAAAATATCTCGACCAAGATCATCGGTACCGAATAAAAACTCTATACGTCCATTTTCACTCCATGAGGGTGACGATAAAAGTGCATCGATAAATTGAGCATTGGCTTCATAGGGAGCTAATAAGGGAGATAAAATTAATATGAGGGCAATTAATGATAAAATTAATAACCCGAACATGGCGGTGTTATTGGTTTTGTAGAGATGCCAAAATCCTTGTATAGGATGCATTAATTGTTGTTCGCCATAGCGATCAATATAGAGTGCCATTACTGACATTTCTCCATTGGGGAGTTATTCATATACAAATTTTTTACTCTGTTAACGGTCATGGCTTTAATTTTGTTCCTCAAACCCCCTATTATCTACCTTCTTAATCTGGGATTACTCCAATAACGTAAAACATCAGTAGTGGTGTTTAACAGTAATATCATTGATGCGATCAGGATTAAAGCGCCTCTTAATGCATCATAATCCTGTCTTTGAATAAGAATGAGAAACCAATGTCCTATGCCAGGCCAGGAAAAAATAAATTCTACTATAATAGTGCTGGTGACAAGCATGGAAAATTGCATACTCATGGAATTTAATACTGGTTGGACGGCATTAGGTAATCCATGTAGCCAAAGAATGCGCCTGATAGACATACCACGAGCTTTTGCAGATTTCATATAATCATGTTGTAAAATTTCTTCCATACCGGCTCTGATCTGTAACGTTACATAGGCTGTAGGTAGCATGGCGAGAGTTGTCACTGGTAACACCATTCTATATACCGCATCCCAGAATGCTTCTTGTGCATAAACCTTTGAGCTTAACAGAGTATCAATTAAAGCAGAACCGGTGACTGTTTCTATGGCATAAATATAATCCAATCTGCCTCCCACTGGAAACCATTCAAGGCCGGTTGCAAACATAATCAATAAAATAATTCCCCACCAGAAAACAGGTAGAGAATAAATGGTAGTGCCTATAAGTTGAATCGTCCGATCAGTTATTCCCATTGGTTTTTTTACGGCCAGTAATGCCAATGGTAGCCCAACGAGCCATGCGATAATAATGGCTGTAAATATCAATTCAGTAGAAGCTGGAAGCTTATGAAAAAATTCAGTTAATACAGGTTCCCCTCCTTGATGAAGGGTTCCAAAATCTCCTTCCAACATACTGGACATGAATATTTGATAGTTTTCAAAGTGGGTGAAGCCTGTTTGATCTTCGCTGGGTAAGGTTGTTTGTGCGACTTCAAAAAATACAAAAGCCAGAACAGTGATCCCCCAGAGCATCAAAATAAGTCTGACTATTTGTTTTAGCATGAATCCCATTATTTAAATTTCTTCATTTAAGTTTTTTATTCTGGCCTGGCTTTTGTTATTTGATAAAAGTTGAGTCCACCAGTACTGGAAAGAGTCAGGTTTTGGATACTTTTTCTGTAAGCGATAAATTGCTCAGCGTGTGCAATTGGCAACCAGGGTAGTTGTTGTTTGAATCTTTTTTGTGCTTGTTGATAGAGCTTGATTCTATTTTCTGTTGTGTCACTTCTAGCCTGAATGATCAGTTTATCAAACTGGGTATCACACCAGAAGGCACGATTAGTACCATTGCGTTGACCATCGCAACTTAAAAGAGGTGTGAGAAAATCATCAGGTTCTGTGCTATCTGCACGCCAACCTAATAACACGGTTTCATGTTGTCCTTTTCGTACCTTGTCCAGAAATACTTCCCATTTAAAAGTAATGGTGCGACTTTTAATGCCTACTTGAGATAAATTACGCTGGATGAGTTCAGCCATTTTTTTAGCATCTGGGTTATAGGGGCGTTGTACCGGCATTGCCCAAACTTCAACCACATGATCAGGATTCCAGTCAGCCTCTTCCAACAGTTGTCTGGATTTCTCAAATTGTTGTGTGATGATAGGCGTTGGTTTAATGGAGCCTTGCATGTTGGGTGGTAGCGGTCCTCTTGCAATTACCGCCGCATCATTATAGACCGTATGTATGATGTCTTCTCTGGAAATAGCGTAACTTAAAGCCTGTCTGACTTTGAGTTTATTAAAAGGCGGCTTGAGCGTATTAAAAGCCCAATAGGCAACATTAAGTCCAGGTTGGCGATCCAGCGTTAGTTCGGGATGCTCGGCAATTATTTGGCTTTGGCTGGGTAACGGTTGCGCCATGACATCACATTCTTCGGTTAATAATCGAGCCAGTCTTAATGAGGGTCTGGTGGATATTGCAAAAACCAGTGTTTTGATCTCTGGTACTTTACGCCAGTAATTTTCATTGGCATAGTAGCGGATGAAAGTATCGGTTTCATAATGTTCTAAGATAAAAGGTCCGGTACCAATAGGAAGACGATCAAAATTTTCCTTATCATTGGTACCAGTTGATAAAACCTGCGCGTATTCAGCCGATTGAATAGAAGAAAAATCCATTGCGAGTAAACCTAAAAATCCTGCATAGGGTTCACTTAAAATAAATTCAATGGTATTTGAGTTTATTTTTTTGACATCAACGATGATGTTATGCATTCCGTTGGCATAGAAAAACTGATAATGACCTGTTCCAACCTGGTGATAGGGGTGAGAAGGATTTAACTGACGTAAGATGCTAAAAATAACATCTTCAGCATTAAAATAACGGGTTGGAGTAAAAAGCTTATTTTGGCTGAAAGAAACATTTTTTCTCAAGTTAAAAACATAACGATGTTTATCTTTTGAAATGCTCCAGTCAGTGGCAAGGGCTGGCAAGATTTCATGGGTTTTAGGATTAAACTCCACCAATGTATCAAATATGACTTTGGCACTGGCATCAAAACTAATACTTGTGGTTGCTTGCTGTGGATTAAATGTAGCAGGACTTCCTTCCGAACAATAAATAAGGCTTTGTTGTCTAAGGCTGCTGCTGTTTTCACCTTGGCAGGCAACCAGATAAAAACAACCCATGACTGATAGAGCCAATTTAAGACAAATTGTATGTTGTAGGTAACTTTTCAAATCAGGTCAAATCAAGTTAAAACAAACTGTTAGAGTTGCTACTGAGTATATACTCGTAATCAATGAAGATGTAGGTTTCAGTGGGAATTAAAATCGCTTTAGGCGCGGCATTGATTGAAGCCAATGGTTATTCCCTTAGCAAAATCAATAACAAAGCATAAAGTGATTTTAATCCCATCGTAGAAGTGCTTGAGCTTCCTCACTTCTTTGTTGTATTGAATCATAAGGGAATAACCATTAATCTTCAATACGCCTCGAATTGAGAAAGCTCAAGCACTCTGTAATCCTGCATCGTCATTGATTACGAGTATATACCCAAACCATCTGGAAATACATGGTCCAGAGCTTAGGCAGGAAGTTAGAGCAAGGCACAATTTGCAGGGAATACCAAGAGTACTCGTTTTACTCACGGGACAGGCCATAGGGTACAGACAACCTATCCATCAAGCAAACGGTACTTTTTGAGGTAACCTCTTAACTGGTGATAGGTTAATCCCAATAATTCTGCGGTTTTTTTCTGATTAAATTGACTCTCTTCCAATGATTGTTGTAACAAATTCACTTCATAATCCTGAATGTGTTGTTTTAGATCCAGAGGGAATGAAAACTGATTTTTATTTTTTGTTGTTTCCCTCGGAGCTTCTGATGTAGCTTGCGGAGTAGAAGGTGTTGAGCCAGAAAGACTTGCCGGGCGAAAGGGCGACTCAAAGGGATCAAATTGAATGAGAGAGATTTCATGCCCTTCAGCATTTAAATAGACATTACGCTCAATTACATTTTTGAGTTCGCGAATATTGCCTGGCCAATGATAATCCATGAGTTGTTGCATGGCTCTACTTGAAAAACCGGGGAAAAATTCACGCTCCATTTCCCTGACCATTCTTATGGCAAAGTGCTCTGACAGTACAGGAATATCTTCTTTACGATGAAACAAGGAAGGTAGCGTGATCACATCAAAGGCTAAACGATCGAGTAAGTCAGAGCGGAATTCTCCTGTGCTGGCTAATTTTGGTAGATCTTCATTAGTCGCAGCTATAAGTCGAACATCAACCTTGATAGTTTTGCTACCTCCAACTCTTTCAAATTCACCATATTCAATGACTCTGAGTAACTTTTCCTGGACTCTTAAACTTGAGTTTGCCAGTTCGTCGAGAAAAAGAGTGCCTTTGTGAGCCTTTTCGAATCGTCCCTCATGACGTTTGCTTGCACCAGTAAATGCACCTGTTTCATGGCCAAAAAGCTCTGTTTCTAATAGATTTTCGTTAATGGCTGCACAGTTTAATTTGATAAATGGCTGCTCCCAGCGGCTGGACAAGAAATGCAATCTTGCAGCAATGAGTTCTTTACCGGTTCCTCTTTCACCAACTACCAAGATTGGTTTGTTTAGTGGAGCGGCATAGGAAACATGTTCCAGGCAATTTAAAAAGGCCTGACTCTCTCCGATTAAATTATCAGCCTGACGACGTGCATTCACTGGGTATTACCTATTGGTTTGTTTGACTAATTATTAGTTAATTCTACTTAAATGTAAAATGGAAAGATATATGAATTTTGAATTTATTGTTTTTAAACAGTAAGTTAATGTTAATAAATGAGTTGGCACAGATTGTGTATATAATCAAATAGTTGTTAAGTTAAAAGCTGTGTCAGGATAAGAACAGCAGGAGAGAGACATGAACCAGTCTAAAGTATCAATTAGAAAATTAAGATCATTTACCAGTTTAGCCATGATTTTACTTGCATTAATAATAATGATGTCAGGTTTTCAAGGAATGAGCACAAACAGTGTCGTAGAACAACATGAACTACTGACGTCCCCAATAGGGTTAGCCAGTAGCATTGTACACTCAATAGCCTGTTTATTTTGTTAAATTAGAATGTTGTTAATTAAAGTTGTGAGTGAACAGTAAATCGTCATTTTATATTAAATGTTTTATTAATAGATAAAAGTAATTGGAGAATAGAGCCATGGGTGTTTTTTCAAGGTTTGCAGACATAGTTAACGCTAATTTCAATGCCATTTTAGATAAAGCTGAGGATCCTGAAAAAATGATCAGATTGATTATTCAGGAAATGGAAGATACTCTGGTAGAAGTACGTACAACCTCTGCTCGAACCATTGCCGAACGTAAGGAGCTGAATCGACAGCTTGAACGATTCAACAATGAAGCGGCTGATTGGGAATCTAAGGCCGAACTTGCTGTCAACAAGTCAAGAGAAGATTTGGCAAGAGCGGCTTTAATGGAGAAAAAAAGAAGTCTTGAAGCCGTTACTGCTATGACTCAGGAAGTTATTCGACTGGATGAGACTTTGGATAAATTGACCTCTGAAATTACAACTTTACAAGAAAAACTCAATGATGCCAGAGCCAGACAAAAAGCGATGGTGATGAGACATTCGGCGGCTGAATCACGAGTTAAAGTACGTGAAAATATTATTAAAGTCTCAGGCGTAGAAGCAAGTTCCAAGTTTGATCGATTTGAGCGTAAGTTAGATGAAATTGATGCCACCATTGAGTCTCAAGATTTAGGTCGAAAAAGCTCTTTAGCAGACGAGATTTCAAACCTTGAAGCAGAAGAGCAACTTGATCAGGAGTTGGCACAATTAAAACAGAAGTTATCTGGTGCCAAACAATCAGATACGGCTTCTTCAGAGAAGAATACTAAATCAAAATCAGCAATTTAAGGAGTAGAAAATGGAAACTGAATTGGTGTTTGTGCCCCTTATACTATTCATGATTTTTGTAGCACCTATTTGGGTAATTATGCATTATAAAACGCTTGGAAAAAAACAGGGTGGTTTAACTCAGGAAGAACATGAACGTCTAGGGCAATTAGATGCAATGGCCGACAAAATGGAACAAAGAATAAGCACGTTGGAGTCAATATTGGATGAGGAGACACCGGACTGGAGAAAGCGATATGACCAACAATGAGTATTCCAGTGAGCCCAGAGGTCCTAGAGGTCCATTGTACCGAATTCCTGATAAAGGAAAAATTTGCGGAGTTTGTGCTGGTATAGCAGAGTATTTTGGCTTTGAAACTTGGGTGGTTAGAGTTATTGCTGTCAGTTTGTTAATTTTTGTAAATGGAGGAATGGTTATAGCCTATTTTGTAGCCTGTTGGTTATTGGATATTAAACCTGGTTCAGAAAAGAATAAAACGACTAAAAACAAAAGTAATCAATATGACAATGCAGATCAAAGGGAAAAAACTAATAGTTATTATCGTCCAAATGTTCAAGAAGTGTGGCGTAAGGGAAGTCTACCTGAACAAACCATGAAACGAGTTAAGGACAAATTTGATGCGATTGAAACACGGGTGAGAAGTTTGGAAACATTTGTCACTTCCGATAAATTTTCCCTGCACAGAGCCTTTAAAGATATTCAGGATTGATTTTTAGTTTGGCATATGTAGTTACCGTTACCTGCAAAAAGCACAGTAAAAATTAAAAAGGCAGATTAATTAATTTGTCTTTTTTTGTTCAAAAAAATAAAATCCGAATAATTAATACGAGTTTTTGGTGAAATTCAGACTTATATACTGTATAAATATTGATATCACAATTATTGCTACAAGCTTATTCCATTCGTACCTATGTCTTCAGCTACACCGACTCATTGGCAAAAAGCAAGTTCCCTTCTTAAACAAAATCAGCCTTCAAATGCCTTGACCTTGTTTTCTGGTGAGTTTGGCATGGATCATTACAACTTTGGTTTGTGGTTGATGCAAGATCAACAAATGAAGTTAGCTAAAATCTGGTTTGAAAAGCTGCAAAAAAATGGTGTAACACATCCTCAGTTATTTCATTGGTTGGGGATCTGTTGCTTGAAGCTACAGCAAATAGAACAAGCTGAAAAATACCTGAAACTTGCTATTAAAAATTGGCATGATTCTACAGAGCCATTTATCTTGCTGGCCCAACACTACCGTGGTGGAAAACGGCTGGTGGATGCTGAAAACATCCTTCGCCAACTGATGCAAAGATTTCCAAATGCTGTTGGTTTATGGGTTAAAAGTGGCGCTTTTTTTATGGAAACTGGAGAATACAAACGGGCGATCCCTTTTTATCTTGAAGCCATAAAAAGGGATGCAAAACATGTCATGGCTCATAATGATTTAGGACATTGCCATCAATTTTTGGGAGAGTTTGAACAAGCTCATCATTATTTCTGCCAAACAATCCAACTTGATCCAGAGATCAGCGGTGCTTACATTGGTATTGCCAGTAGCAAAAAGTATCAGCAAGAAGACACTCAAACAGAAGATTTAATCCTGACTCAATCAAATAAGATCCAGGATCCCCATTCAAGGGCTTGTATTCACTTCGCTTTGGGGAAAATATTAGACGATAAACAGCAATACTCACAAGCCTGGAATGAATATGTTTTAGCCAATGATACACGTAGTAAAATGAATACAGACTGGAGCCAGAATCAGTGGCAACAGAATATTGAGCGGATAATGGGATTATTTTCATCTGATGTGGAAGTAACTAAGCCCAAATTGTCCATACAACCATTATTTATTGTAGGAATGCCAAGATCAGGTACTACTTTATTGGAAAGAGAGCTTTGTAAGCACCCAGCTATCACCACTGCAGGGGAAGCTGATTATCTCGATCAAATTGTGGCAGCCGTCTCTAATAATAAATCATCGGGATTGTTTTACCCCGACCATCTTGAGCTTAAACCTGATCTAGAAGGGTTTAGGCAATTCTACCTACAGCAAATGATGGATAAAGCTCAAGATCTCCACCCGAAAACAGGCTGGATAATTGATAAAAATCCGTTAAATTTTGTTCATCTGGGATTGATTAGGCAAATGTTTCCAGATGCAATTATCATTCACTGCCAGCGTCATTCTCTTGATGTGTTGATTTCCTGTTATTTTCAAAATTTTTCTCATGCCAATCTGGATTTTAGTTATAAAATTTCGGATTTAATGCATTTTATTGAACAATATCAGAAGTTAATGCAATTTTGGAAGAATAAAACAAGATGGAGTTTTCTTGAAATTCATTATGATGACCTGGTGGAGCAACCCGCAATTACTTTGAAAAATCTTACGAAATTATTTATAAATAACTCTAGTGAGCAGATAACTCCCATATCCAATGTGCATCAGGTCAGTACTGCGAGTATTTGGCAGGCCAGGCAGCCCATCTATAGAGACTCCCTTCAACGTTGGAAAAATTACAGCCTGCAATTAAAGCCATACTGTTGATATATTGTTGTTAGGTCATACCCTGATAAGGTTGATTACCTGTTTTGTCTTAAATTCTTTAGGTGATAAGCCAAATTGTGCTTTAAAACACTTGCCAATATAACTTTGTGAAGAGAAACCAACCTTAAAGGCTGCATAACTGGCATTCTGTCCTTCAGTTAATTCCAGTTTTTCCTGAGATTGTCCAATAAATAATAGTCCCTTACTTGAGCCCAACCATAAATTGCCAGAGTTATCCCACTCCGTATCTCAAATACGAACATCCTCAAGGTTACTTTTTGATGGAATAAGGTAAAATTGATTCTTTTCAATATTGCTTAGATAAACACCAGTATTGGTACCTAAAATTAATTGTCCTTTATTGGTTTCATTGATAAACCATACATTTTTTATAGGAAATTGGTTACCGTATCTTGTTACTGTATGTGATTTACTATCTATTTTATCTAATCCACCTGTTGTACCAACCCATATATTATTCATTGAGTCTTGATAGAGGGAATAAATACCATTTGCGGATATTGAGTTGGGATCAGTTTTAGAGTGGGAAAAGAGATTACATTCTCTGGATTCTAAATCGACAAATGCCCCTCCCTTAGCAGTAGCGAATAACATTTGCCTGTCATCAAGCTCTAAGGCCGAAAAAATAAAGTTAGAAGGCAAGCAACTTATTGAACTGAGGCTATTGTCATGAGCACCATTGAGAGAACTGTAGGGTCCACCCAATGGACCCCAGCTTCGTAAGTACCCATCCAGATGGTGCCTGATAGGTCTTGGAATATACTTAACAAGCCTGTACCCCCTAAAGATTTGTCGTCTGCACTATCATTGACATAATGGGAATAGTTATTTTTAGCATCAATTTTATAAACGCCATCAGCCAATGTGCCAACCCATAGGTTACCCGAGTTATCAACCAGTAAAGCCAGAATAAATTGGTTCGTAATGATTTTGTCCTGTTTGATAAATTTTTTATTCTTATCATGATAAAAATAAAGCCCTTGGCTGGTGCCAACCCACAGATTTCCTTGATTATCTTCGGCTAGAGACTGAACTCTGGGTTGAATTTTTTCAGGTAAATTAATACGAACTAAGTGTTGTTTTTGTCTGTCTAAAAATGCCAGCCCTTTCTTAGTTCCTACCCAGAGTTTATTCTCACGAGTTATTAATAGAGTTGTGATCTGTGCATGAGGTAATTCTTTATTATCAGCCTGGTACGTTTTGATTATAGAAAAAGTTTGAGTTTTGAGATCATAACTTTCCAGGCCCTGATTTGTGCCTATCCAAATTGACTGATTATCGGCCGTAAGCGCATTGATCAGATTGGAGCTAAGTTGACTGTTACTGCTATTTAACGATTCAAAAGCATCTTGGGCAGGCAGGTATTTATTAAGGCCATGTTCAGAAGTCCCTATCCATAGGTTGCCCTGGCTATCCAGAGTCAGGGCAGTAATGTAATTACCTGATAATGAACTGTTTCTATCAGCCTGATAGTTTGTCAGATTTAAGCCATCAAACCGAGACAGCCCCTGCTCAGTACCAAACCAGAGATAGCCCTGTTTGTCCTGCATAATGGCACGTACAGATTTATTTGCCAAACCATCGTCCATACCTAATGAGTGAAACCTGATAAGGGTTGAGTCTAAGCCTTGTCCAATATGAAATGAGCCCGAAAGAAGTAAGTGATTCCAGAATAAAAAGAGCCTGAAATATTTATCTATTTAGTCCATGATCTCTATTATGAGAACTATCATGAACATAGACAATCTAGCATCGATTAAATC
>JBFFIY010000075.1:0-22362 GCA_041556195.1 Enterobacterales bacterium | reverse complement strand
CCAATTAATCTGGTTGACTTTTTTGCTATGATAGCTACGCTTATTCATTGTGGGAATACCTCCAACGTTATAAGGAGCTTTAAGTTTAGCTGCTTATTTTTGAGGGTTCCCACACTAAATTTCTCTTTACTATAGCTGACTTAAAGCAGGCTATTTAACCTCTCCAAGATTGTCATCAGAATTACGATCAATCAGCTTATTATATGGATCTATACCAGCAAACATTGGTTTTTTATCAACAATTATTTCCAGGCTTGAATTGTCTCCTGTAATACGACGTTTTTCGAGCATGATTACATCACTTGCTCCGAATTCGCCATCTACCGGACTTCTCTGAAAGAGACCAATTTCCACTGGTATATCAAAGTTAGCTTCAGTTTCGTTACCTTCAGAATCTGCATAGAATTTAGCCACTTCAACATTGAGTAAAACTTTAAAACGGCCATCTACCAGCTCTACCACTTTTGCATCATTAAGCTTGACATCATAGACAGTGATCTTCTCAAAAAAATCCTCAATCAGCCCAAGATGTTCAGAGCCAGCCTCTTCTTTCAGAATATCAAGAAAATCAGTTGAGATCGCATAAGGCATAGAATTAAAAGCACGCAATTCGATCAACCGCCTAAGCGCACAGTTCACCACATCTTCACCGACATAGTCTTTTAGCGCATACATAATCACTGAGCCTTTACGGTAGCGGATATAGGATTGACCCTCTACTTTGTAAAGAGGCAATTCACCTTCTGCATCGCCAGCACGGCCACTTAGGTAACGCTCCAGTTCAAGCTTCAAAAACTTGCGAAGTTTATACTTTCCGTATTTCTGCTCCATCACCAAAAGCGCGCTATATTGCGCCAGGGTTTCCGTCAGCATTGTGCCGCCCTGGACATTGGCCGCCATCACCTGGTGTGCCCACCACTGGTGCGCTACCTCATGTGCCGTTACGTAATAAGGTAGATCAATCTCATTCGGATCTCGTACATCAGCAACAAAACCAATGCCCTCGGAATATGGAATTGTGTTCGGATACGCGCGAGCAAAAGTGCGATATGCCGGAAATTCTAAAATGCGTAGCTGCCTGTATTGATAAGGGCCGAAAGCTTTGCTGTAGTAGGAAAGGCTATCTTTCACACTCGCGATCATACGGTCAACATTATAAGTGTGCGGCGCATGGTGGAACACTTCGATATCCACACCGTTCCATTTATCACTCGCGACTTCATAGTCAGCGGAAAGATAACTGTAGAAGTTCATAATCGGCACATCCATTTTATAAGCAAAGTACCGTCGTTCCCCTTCAACCCACTCTTTCACCAAATACCCAGGTGAAATCGCTATCTGGCTAGCCACAGTAGAAACGGTCGTCTCAAAAGCAATGAAGTCACTATCTTGCGAGACATAATTATCGCTATAGCTGCTGGTGTCTTCCAACTTTGGCAGGCGTGGCAGCGGCTCCAAGCCATAATCACGCCGCTTATTCCTGTCGCTGATCAACATGCCTGTATTAAAACCAATATCAGGTGTCAAGTGATTGCTGCCGATAAAAGTGCCATTACGCACCAGCTTTATATCGGGTCGGGCATGCACAAAGCCTTGCTGTTGGATGATCGTTTCAAATTTAAGGGTACGCTTTTCACCCGGTAACATAGGTGTTTCCAGATCAAAAATATAATAGGCTAAATCAGCATTCACGGACTTTTGCACAGCCCCTTGCAGTTCTACCAGTGGCACTTCAGAATCGATGGGGAAAATCAGATGAACAGTGTGGATTTTCTGAACAGTTTTATTTTGCAAAATCTGAGTCGACCGCGCCTCAACACGCCTGCGGTAAGGGTAGATGTCAACGTCAATTTTTACGTCGATTATGCGCGGCATTGGCAAATTTTCAAACTGGCGATATTGCTGCTCGTACGCCAACCGAAGTTGCTCAATATCGCTCGCAGTCCTATATTTATTAAGCACATTAGTATTGTAAAAAATATAGGATCCTGAGCTGACAAACAGCGTCAATAGCACAAGAGCCGGCATGGCAAACCCTTTTGATTTAAAAGTCCGCAGGTTTCTCAACCTGTACTTAAGAGGCTGCAATGTGCCTCGGTTCCAAAGCGCATAGGTGAGCAACAGAAGCATGCCCGCAATCGAACCCCAATACACCCGGATCCAATATCCTGCAATGGCTAATCGGCTATCACTATTCATGTCAGAAAGCGGGGCCGCAAAACCGCCAAGGCCGTATCGAAGTATGGGATGTTCAAAACCCAACAATAATGAAGCTGTAACGTAAGCCATATATAAACCAAATAACATCATGCCAAGAAATCGGTTTTTCACGATCACCTGGAAGAAACATCCCAAAACGGCTAGATAAATAAACGGCACAATAAGATAGAAAAAACCCCGCTCCAGATAGAGACCCATTTCGAAATGATGATAGTCATTCAGGATTTGTATCAAAATAGCAATGCCAATGCCCAGAATCAAAATTGAAGTCATGACAAAAGCAAGTGTCACGATTTTACTAACGACAAACACCCAGTTCGGCGCGGGCAACGCATCGATAATCTCATTAAATCTGTGCTGACGTTCGCGCCAGACAATGTCAGCACTGTAAAAAAATAATATGCCCATCAGGGCCATAGACAAAACCTCTTTCAGATCCTGGATCATTAATCGTGTAATTGGATAAGCGCTAACTCCGTAATTAAGATCGTTTCCTATCAACTTAAAAATTAATAGAAGGCTGCTAAAGCTCATTAAAATGATAAATGGCAAGCTGGTCAGCACTAACATCACCTCAAATTTTGTTCGAAAAAGGAACTGCCGATACGACGTACTCCAAGTCCAAACGGGTGTGCCTCTTAAACCAACATGGACATCGGCCTTAGGCATAGCATCAAACGTTGCCAGATGACCATTACGAACCTTCCTCATTTTTGCAGGCGTTCGGAATGAAAACAGTCGATAAGAAAATGTTAAAACTGTTGCCGTTACGCCCAACCAGATAAACCGATTGATCAGGACAATGCCATCGAAATTGAGAAGGTTTGTATTGCGCTCCTCCGCAGTCCAGTATTTTGTTTGTTCTTCGAAAATTTGAAACATGAACGGGTCAAAAATCGGAGAAATAAAATCAATTTCACTACCCACGGAATATACAACCCAGAGGCCAAAAGCAGTAAGATAAGCGTAAATGATTCGTCGAGATACCACAGCAACGGCAAAGATTAAAGCCCCAAGCGTCAACATGGACGGCATAATAAAACCAAAATAAACCGTTAAATAATGACCAATATTTGTCGGGCCCAACAGTTCGGGATCAGCCGATGAAAATAAAGTACCCAACAGCAAACCGATGGGTGCCCCCGCAAACGCCACCATCATCGCTGCAAAGCTTCCTAGAAATCGGCCAAACAGGTAGTTTTTTCGCGAAATCGGCATTGAAAACAAAATGCCATCAAACCGGCAATCAGTATCTCTAAGAACGGCACTAGCGACAAACGCCGGAGAAATAAAAATAACAAAAATGCTCAAGACGATAAGAGTCTTCATGATCTGATACGGCGCGTTTAAATGAACGTTGCCCCCACCACTGCCGAACAGAACTTCGCCCTGAGCACCCGCCAGAAAAGTCACACCAAAGAAAATAGCGAATATCACAGCTGTCTGAAATGAACGAAACAAATAACGAAATTCATAGACTGCAAAAGAGAACATCTTCATAGTCAACCCCCTGCCGCAGTTATAGAAAAATTGCGCTCGCGGCCTGCAGCAACCACCGAAAAATAAAGATCCTCAAGGTTAGGTGCAGCCAGCTCAAACCCATCCCCCGGATGTGCGGCAGCATGGACACGAATGACGACCTTACCGGCCGAAAGTTGGCTTGAGAGAAGATTGTATTTTGCCTTGTAACTATCGAGCGCAGATTTAACAACTACTTTCTTCCAGATCTGGCCTTCAAGTGCAGTTTTGAGTTTTTCTGGGGTACCCTGCGCCACAACCTGGCCGTCAGCCATCACCGCCATATTAGTGCAAAGATCAGCCACATCATCAACAATATGGGTTGACAAGATCACCGCTATATCTTCGCTAATCTCGGCCAGAAGATTGTGAAAACGATTGCGCTCTTCTGGATCAAGCCCCGCCGTTGGTTCATCAACAATAATCAATTGAGGTTTTCCAATCAACGCCTGTGCAATGCCAAAGCGTTGTCGCATACCGCCTGAAAAATTAGCCAGTCTTTTTTTGCGCTCAACAAACAGATTAGTTTCCACCAATAGGCCTTCGACGACTTGCTTTCGTTCCTTAACATTTGTGATACCTTTCAACAAAGCAAGATGGTCTAATAGTTCATAGGCAGAACCCCGTGGATAAACGCCGAAGTCTTGTGGCAAATATCCTAGCTTACGACGTAGCGCGTCAGGCTCGGTCAAAACGTCAATATCGCCAAAACTGATGCTACCTGATGTCGGCTGCTGCAGTGTTGCAATCGTGCGCATCAACGATGATTTGCCGGCACCGTTCGGCCCGAGCAGGCCAAACATGCCCTTGGGAATTTCAAGATTGACATTTTTCAGAGCCTGGACTCCGTTGGGGTAGGTATGGATTAAATTCTTGATCGATAGCACAGTAAGTTTCTCCTTTTATTGACGATTCTAAAATGCCGCGAAAGTACCTCTTATTTCTCAGTTTTAGAATAAAACAGCACTGAACATTCGCTTAATTCAGGTGCACGCTCTCATATACAGACACGATGGAGACGGTGCCAAATATTAGTCGTCGATATTTCAATTCGTTTATGAAAGGCAAGACAACGCCCTGGGTAAATATATACCCTTGTTTCACCGTTGTTTGGTCTAATGATTTTCTGGAGGGTATTTATTGGTCAGCCAGAACCTGGCTTAATATTTTTCTCAGAAGTTGATTTAATACTCAGCAAGTGTTCGATGTGTTTTTGAAACTCGCTCATCACGGGGTATTCAATGCTCACCCCTTTAACAAGGTCGTTCATTTCAATTAAATTGCTGACAAAAAGACTCCGATCTGGAAGTAAGTATTTTCGAACCTGTTCGATAATTTCGATGTCTTGCTCAAACGCACGATCAAATCGACTATTTTCAGACACTAATCTTTGGATATTAGACCAACATCCCCAGGATTCGCTTATGAAAAATTCTTCACAAAATTTATCCATAAGTACATTTCTTTCGTTATCACTTAATTTATTCCTGAAATCTTCATCATATTCATGAAAATACTGATCGTTAGAAAGATATCGGCCACTCGAAAAATCAACACCGCCTCTGGTATATTGCTCTCTTACACTGTAATGATAAGGTCGATCATCCCGGTTTATAGTCAGGGGCCAGGAACTGGTAACGATTATGTTCTGAGGAATTTCAATAGTTACATTGATGTATTGTCCTCGGTTTAATGCGCCTTCCTTCAATGACCAATATTTGTCTAACTCCAGAGTATTGTTATCGAAAGTGAAAAAGTAGTCCATTGTGTGGATATTTTCTTTTGCTTTCACAGTTGTATAACCATAACTTGAATAATCGATGTGCAATATTATCTGGTTATTCTCTGAGGTATTGGTCTTCACATGATATAGCACCTGCTCTGCATATTTATCCAAAGGATTTTGCTCATTGAATTTAAGTTGTAGTTGTCTCTGGCTCAAAGTGAAGTTTTTCTCAACCAACTTTTTTTGATACTCGGACTGGGTATTGTTCAAAAACACCACTACTGACACTATTATAGCAATGGGAATAAAAGCACCAACCTTAAGTATCTTTTTTACCTTAAAATTGGATCTCGTTAGATAATATTCCCGAACATAGATAGTCAGACCCAATACGATCAGATATATCGTCGCTGCACTGAGCCCCCAGGAGATCGGCCAGAAAAACAACCTGCTCTGGTTAAATTCATATAAACCCAGACATAAAAAAAAGGTGACAAATAACAACGCAAAAACAAATATATTTTTAAAAACAAATAAATAACCTTTACTTCTATTTCTAAAATGATTGCCAATGACTGTTAACAAAGTTCCGACAATACTTACCGGCAAGAAGATAATTCTTTGCAATTGCACAAGAGAATTTTCTTTAGGCGCTTCAAACGCGGCTATTTGTTTAGCGGTTCTAGCCTTGCCCTGTGCTGCTAAAGCAGCATTGCGGTTACTGTTAGTGTCAAGAGAAATCCAGAATATCAGGTAGAGTGCAATGCCCAAACCGAATAATGCCGTTAGTCCGATAAAAACAAGTCGTAAAATGAAGGCGGAAACACCCAATCGGATCGCAAGCCCTGCACACACACCACCAAGAATTTTGTTTTGTGGATCCAGGTAACTTTTACGCGGAAATTCTGCATCTATGTCTTCGCTGTCTATAAATCCTACTTGCTCGATCACTTCATTTAATTGCTCTGCTACAATTGCCTTTTTCTCATCGCTGCTAAGTGCATATAATAGTTCAGCAATACGTAGCTCGATGTCCTTGAATATGTCACTACCACACTCGTCATCAACTAATTGCAGGCGGATTTTTTTCAGGTATGCCTGTAAAACATCGTAGGCTTCTTCATCTATCCAGAAGACCTGACCGGCAATCTCTATACTAACAACTTTATTCACTTTTATTTCCTCTACGGATAGATTCAACGGACTCTGTCATGTCCTGCCAGGCTGTATCCAATTTACTTAAGTACACCACTCCTGCATCCGTAAGCGAATAGTACTTACGCGGCGGACCCGACTCAGACTCCTCCCAGCGATATTGCAATAGCTGCGCTTTTTGCAGGCGATTCAGCATCGGATAAAGAGTCCCGTCTGTTACGATCAGGTTTGCCGCTTTAAGCCGGTTGATAAGCTCTGCGGTATAGATCTCATTATCAGCAAGAAGGCTAACAATGCAGAATTCCAGGATACCGCGGCGCATTTGTGTAATTGTGTTTTTAGCTTCCATGAGAGAAACTATAACGCATGCTACCTTGTAACGCAAGGTAGCATGCGTTAATAATTGATCTTTTGTTTTTCTAAGCTTCCTTAAGGGGTTATCTGCAGAAACAACTCAATCAATTTTAAATGGAGCAATATGGACTTGGCAACACATCAGCTGCATGGATGCACTGGAAGTTCAAGTGTCAGAATAAGACTTCTCCTTTCGAATCACCTGCTTTTTTGTTATTTTCCGTGTCTTTACCTCCAGTGATGACTGATTCGAGGATTCAACTTAACTTTTTTAAAACACTTCTGTTATCTTCACACCCACTCTCAAAATAATTCCCGACAAACACTGACTATACACACCAAACACAGTAAAATGCAGCCGTAAACAACTTTTGTCTGGAATGAACTATGCCCTGTACCGATAACTTACAACGTTTTTTATTTGAAGATGCCAATATCCGGGGGGAACGTGTGATTTTGGATGACAGCTTTAAACAAGTATTCAAGCGCTACGATTATCCTGCTGAAGTTACGGATATTCTGGGACAGGCTCTTGCGGCCGTTTCACTGATTGCTGCCATGCTTAAATTCAATGGCAAAATTTCTCTGCAATTACAAAAGGGAGCTATGCTTCCCTTGTTATTTACTGAAACAAACCACCTGGGACAACTAAGAGGTTTGGCACAATACACCACCAATCAACCATTCACTCACTTTTCTGATATGGTCAAAGGCGGCATTTTAACAGTTAATTTGATGCCGGAAAATGGCCAACCTTATCAGGGTGTGGTCACATTAAATGGTGAAAATCTAGCAGAATGTTTGAGTAATTATTTTAAACAATCAGAGCAACTAAATACACGTTTGTGGCTTTCAACTTATGAAGGCAGAGCTGCTGGTTTATTGTTACAGCAATTGCCTGATTCAGATGCAGAAGATCAATTGTTATGGGAAGAATTATTTGTTTTAACGCAAACCGTCACTGCAAAAGAATTGAATCAGCTAGATAACGAACAGTTACTCCACCTATTGTATCCTGAACATAACATTCAATTATTTAAGCCTCAATCCATGCAATTTCATTGCCCCTGTTCTGAAGAAAAAGCACTTGGCTCCATACTTATGCTAGACAAAGGGGAAATAACCAGCCTGTTTAAACAACAGCTCTTTCTGGAGTCTACCTGTGAATTCTGCCATGCACATTATCGATTCGATGAAGACCGTGTATTGCAGGCTCTTTGCAATAAATCTGATGGCAGTGAAACCCGCCATTAATCTTTTCTTTTTGTCTGCTCCAACCGAGGTTTAACCATGACTATTCAATGGTATCCAGGGCATATGCACAAAGCCCAAAAAGAGATCAGGAAGGTGATGGATGATATTGATGTCATCATTGAAGTGTTAGATGCCAGAATTCCCTACAGTAGTGAAAATCCTATGATTTCACAGCTTCGTGGAGACAAACCCTGCTTAAAAATTCTGAATAAAAGTGATCTGGCTGATCCACAATTGACTCAGCAATGGCTAACATTTCTTGAAAATGAGCGTGGTGTTAAAGCTATCTCTGTCACCACCCAAAACCCTAAAACAATCATGCAACTCACGAGCACTTGTCGTCAATTGTATACGGGCAACAGATCTAAAGATAAACCCATACGCACAATGATTATGGGCATTCCTAATGTTGGAAAGTCCAGTATTATCAATCTACTGGCTGGTAGAATCATTGCAAAAGTGGGGAACGAGCCTGCAGTAACCAAACGTCAACAAACCATTTATCTTGATAATGGCATTGTGTTACTGGATACCCCGGGGATCCTCTGGCCCAGAGTTGAGAATAAAAATAGTGGTTATCGTTTGGCAATTACAGGTGCAGTTAAAGATACCGCCATTGAATATGACGACATAGCTTTTTATGCTGCCGAATATTTGCTTCAAGCCTATCCTGATGCTCTTCAAAAAAGATATAGCTTAGATATCATGCCTGACACAGCTTTAGATCTGCTGGAAGCCATAGGGAGAAAACGTGGTTGTCTTAGAGCAGGAGGAAGAATTGAATTACACAAGGCTTCAGAAATATTAATTCATGAATACAGAGACGCCACTCTTGGTCTGTTAACCCTGGAATCTCCCAGTATGATTGAACAGGAAAAAATTATTGTTGCTCAGGATGAGGCCGAAAGACTCGCTAAAAAACAGGCAAAAGCCGATAAGAAGAAAAGTCGCGGAAAACGTTAAGTTTTATTTACCGCCAAAAGATGAACTTTCTCTTATTAAGCCTCTTGGAGGCTTTTTTGAGCTCTGGTGTCCAGACAAATGCTCTCATGGGTTTACACTTCATCAATCTGGCCATATAGCTTTTTTTTGTTCCCGGTTCAATCTGGGATAACAATGTGACTATTCCCCTTGCACGCTGGCTGGTACTTTTTACTGGCAAAGTATTGCCGTGTTGCTTTAATAACTGAGTTAAAGAGATGGTGTCCATTTGCAGGGCTTTCCATGGAATATCCACCTGGCTCGAGTGCCATGGGATCTTTGCAAGTTCGGGGAACATGAGTACTAAGTGCTGACGTTCAATATAAGGGTGGTTATGAGAAATCACCTGTTCAGAGCCTAAAATAATGTCAAGAATAGCCTTCCTGTCAAGCTGGCTTTTTTCCAGTTCTGCTTTGTTTACTGAGAAACGTCGCTTTTTACGTTCTGGAATTTCACCTTGAGTGCGTCTTAAACCATGGTATTGTTTGGTTATTCTCAATAAAATATCATTGTTTTTACAATACTCAAACTGAGACAGAGACAGCTCAAAAATTTCATCATCTGCTGTGGCTCCAGTGTAAGCCGCACAGACTGCAACGGCTAAACATATTTCGTAGTTTTTTATGCCAAGCTCTGGCTGGATATTTTCAACAGACATAATATCCTTTTCGAGCGCCTGCATAGAGAAATTTTCTGTATTACTTGCACTGGCCTTATGTTTTAAAGATTCACGTAATTCATAAACTTTTAAAATTCGCTTGAAAATTTTATTGGTATCTTCTGTGCTGGCACTTCCCAAAGCGGCAAAACGTTCTAAAATATTCACTTCATCACTGATACGGTTATTTTCTCGGTAAACATCTGCGAGACAGAGAAAATAATGGGCAGAAGGTGTATCTATTTGACCATCTTTCAAACGCTTTTCTTCTGCCGCAATTAACAACAGCAGATCTTGTTCCATTTTTTTGGTAGCCTTTGAAGGATTCACAAACAGCCTCAGTTTCAGAAATCAGATTTTCAGAAAGATATTCAATTAGCTCCAAGTGACTTGGAAATCAATGTGTGTTTAATAAAACAATGGCACAAGTTTCAATAAAATCCACTTTATATTTGGATATATAGTAACAACAGGTAGATTTAAAATTAAGAAAAACTAGGCTGCATAAAATTCAAACAGCCAGTTATATATATCCGTTCCACTTCAAAATTCATTTTGGAGTGGAACGGATATGTGCTGATTAGAACAATTCTTTGACCAGTTCAGCCTCAGATTGAAGTTCCTTCTCAGAATCAGTCATTTTGCTCTGAATGAAGTCACTTACTGCTAGGTCTTTGACTATTTCATAGTCGCCATCTTTACAAATCACAGGGTACGAATAAATCAATCCTTCTTCAATACCATAGCTTCCATCACTTGGAACAGCCATAGATACCCAATCTCCAGCGACTGTACCTAAACACCAATCGTGCATGTGATCGATGATGCCATTAGCAGCTGAAGCTGCCGATGAAGAACCGCGAGCTGCAATAACTTCTGCTCCACGTTTGCCAACTCGAGGCATAAATTCTTCTTTCCACCAACTATCATCAACCTTATCTTTAGCTGAATCACCTGAAATAGTCGCAAAAGAAATATCAGGTACTTGAGTGGTAGAGTGATTACCCCAGATAATCATCTTGCTAATCGCAGATACGGTTGATTCTGTTCTTTCAGCCAATTGGTGCAGGCCTCGATTATGATCAAGGCGAGTCAGTGCAGTGATGTTTCGAGGATTCAAATCTGGTGCATTTTTGGCCAGAATATAAGCATTGGTATTTGCAGGGTTACCCACTACACAAATTTTGATATTTCGATTAGCGACTTCGTTAATCACTTTACCCAACTTAGAAAAAATCATGCCATTATCTTTGAGTAAATCGGCACGTTCCATACCTGGGCCACGTGGTTTTGCGCCAACCATTAAAGCGATGTCAGCCCCTTTAAAAGCCAACTGTGGATCATCTGTTACCACTGTGTCTTGTAACAATGGGAAAGCACAATCATTCAGTTCCATTTTGACAGCTTCAAGAACTTTCAGTGCAGGTGTAATTTCCAGCAATTGTAATATAACTGGTTGATCGCTACCTAGCATTTCACCAGAAGCAATTCTAAACAGCAAGGAGTAACAAATTTGACCGGCAGCTCCGGTTACAGCTACGCGCACGGGTTGTTTCATGATCTTATCCTTTATTGACATTCAATGTAAAAACGGCATTTATTCTACCACAAACAGGGCCTAAAAACAGTGTTTAGGAAGCCCTGAACACATGGATAAATAGAGGTTAACGCCTTATCTGAAGAGCATATCTGGGCTCTAAACTCTCGACCAGTAAAGGCTTACTCTCCAGATAGGTAAGTATAGCCCCGACATTCTCTAATCGGTTGCGTGGGGATGGATGTGTAGCAAACAGAAAAGCCAAATGGGTATCCTGTGGTTGTATACCTTCCAGCATCTGCAAAGTCGCTACAAAACCGTAGGGATCATAACCTGCTCGTGACATAAGAACTAATGCTCGCTGATCTGCTTGATATTCATCTTCTTTGGTTAAACCTTTTGCATAAATTTCCTGAGTAGTACTAAGCAATTTCGCTGCAATCTGGTCATCCAAAAGTGGATTAGATGAGCGGCCATATTGAGATTCATAAGTGTCTTTTGCAAAAAGAGTTACATCCTTCACTAAACTCATAGTATTACCAGATTGAATCGCCTTTAGATGGTGTTTTTCTACTACATGAGCAATCTCATGGGCCAGGACACCCGCTAATTCAGCTTCACTGTGCAAATTATCTATCAAGCCACTGGTGATAACCACATAACCGCCAGGCATGGCAAAAGCGTTAAGATCTGAAGAATTCATGACTGCAAAAGTCCAGTTTAAATCGGGGCGTTCCGAGTGCATAGCTACCCAATAACCAACTCGATTAACATACTTCTGGATATTTGCATTGCTTTGTAATTGACCTGAACCCAAAATAACGGCTGTCATTTTTGCACCCAGGGCTTCTTCCTGCTGTTGAGTCATCTCTTTATTAGCTGCAAATTTTTGCCCCAAATCAGCAATTCTATTCAAATCGAATTGACCTATTTCCAAACCTTTGCAACCAGATAATATTAGAGCAGAAATAACAACTATTTTAAGGTGGCGACTAATCATGGCTCTTCTCCAGATAGGCAATTTTATTTGTTTTTAGTCGTCCTTTTCTGGCAAAATTTGTAGCTACAGTAGTATTAGCTTGAAAAGCCACAAGTTTGGCAAGAGCACTAAAATCTGGACGAGCATTTCTCAAGTCTTCTTCACTTAGACCACGAACACCAGTAGTAGCTGTCACATCACTGTGGCCTGTTGTCATCACTGATAACACCGAGCCTATTCCCAATTTACCAGGACGATAAGGTTTTCTGTCAAAACGAACCGATAGCATTTTTACCCATCCAGATAAATTAGTTATGGCTTTTACCTGATACCATCCCCCTTCTCTTGTGAGAATAGAGATAGCTGCATTTTTACTAATTTGACCGACATCTTTTGACTGAGATTGTGGTTTCTCTTTTAGTCCGGTATTTTTGATCATTGTTCCATCAAGCGACGCCGCCATAGATAAAGATTGACCAAAAACAAATATTATTAAAAACGCCTTTTTGAGCTTGTTACAAATTTCCAGATACGTAGGTTTCATAAACTTCCTCCTTAATTCGTGCTTGATTGAACACTTGAATCAACACCAGGTTTAACAATCATTGGTTCGTAAAGATTAACGGCCTGTTTTCGGCCTTTTACCTCAAAGCTTCCATGAGATCTGTAGAAAAATATATCTCCACAGGCCTGCATTGTCGCTTCAGAAATTAGAATTCTGGCTCGACCTTTGGTCACACCTTCAATGCGACTTGCAAGATTTACTGTATCACCAATAGCGGTATAGTCGTATCTTTTCTGAGAACCAAGCATTCCAACCACAGCATCACCACTATGGATCCCAATACCAATTTCAAAATTTTCTAATTCTTTGCCGAGTTGTTGTTTAAATTTTTCCAGATTTTGAGACATTTCCAATGCAGCTTTAACAGCATTAACAGCCTGATTTTTATCTTCGAGCGGCGCTCCCCAGAATGCCATGACGGCATCTCCAATAAATTTATCCAACGTTCCATTATGATTAAAGATGGCTCCTACCTGTGTGTCAAAGTATTTATTCAATAAATCGATGACTTGTTCAGCCGTTCTCGATTCTGACAATGAGGTAAAACCCCGGATATCAGAAAATAATACAGTTAGAGGACCAGAACGACTTTGTAAACTTTTTTTCCAATCATCTTCCTGGATCAGTGTGCTAACAACATTAGGATCCATGAATCTACTAAATATCCGGGTCGCCATTTGTTTATCAAGGTACTCCCTGATACCTCGATAAAAACTGACCAATATAAATGTTAGTAAACACCAGAAAGCAGGAGCTGCTACAGGAAATAAAAAACCTTTAGATGAGGTATATCCAGCTAATATCCATAAACCGAGTATCAATATTAGAGTAGTTAATCCTGCTTGAATCAGAAAAAGTTTATAAGAAAGTTTAAACAATATCCAACATAAAATAACTAGTGAGAACAACAAGGATAAGGCTACGGACCAGTGCTCAGAATAAACTCTAAAATAATCTCCATGAATTAAATTATCCAGGGCTGTTGCCAGGATCAACATGGCAGGCTGACTGAGAGAAACAGGAGTGGCTCGTAGATCATTTAGCCCTGTAGCAGAAGCTCCAATAAATATTATCTTATCTTTAAAAAACGCTCGGGTATCTTCATCAGGTGAATTATTTAACAACGCTAACGCATGATAATATGACAGATGTTGATAGAGAGATTTCTCGGTTCCCTGATATTTAAGTCGAATAACAGGGGGAGGTTCTTTTATATCAAAAACATCCCGTGCTACCAAATAAGACATGTAAGGTATCTTCCATCCTTCTTTTTCATGAAACATTGGGTAGTTTCTCCCAACCAGATCATCACTTCTGTAGAAATTAACCAGTCCCGTTTTCCAGTTTTCTCTGCTAATAATCTCTGGTAGCAATAACTTCATTTCAGTTTCAGGCTGAGCCTTATTTTGAAGTCCTTTCTTTTGAAATTTAGTACTAGGAGTTTTGCGGTGAGTATTATCAGGCGTCTCAATAAAAAATGATGAGGGTAATTCAGACAGTTTCTGCGCTTCAACAGGAGAAGATTCATTCAAAAAGGATGAAGCCATATAAATTGGAATTTCACCACTGACCTGTTCATTAAAAAAAATATCTGAATCCAGCCTGTATATATCTTTTGATGCGAAAAACATATCAAAAATAATAACTTTAGGTTGAAGGGGTTTTAGTGCTTCGAGCAGGTAACCATGGACACTTCTTGGCCAGGGCCACTTGCCGACCTCCGGTTCAAAGTTTTTTAAACTTTCATCATCAATATTGATAAATAATATATCAGAATCAAATTGCCCTTTTTCCGCCTCTTTTTTTACCCAATGGTCACTTACTAAATCATTCCCGTGCTGCCAGATCGGCAATTGCAATACCCCCCATTGCAGCAATAAATACAGCCCTATAGCCGTAAACAGCGTTAATCTATGTTTGGGCATAATCATGTTTAACTTGGTTATCCATCTGCTGTAAGGAATTATTAGTAATTTCGATGGTGCTTTTTATAAAAATCAATGGCTATGAAAACTATAGCTGAGACCTTTGAAAACTATCACCTTTAAAAACTATTGGTCGTGAAATAATAGAAAAAGCGGCTAATGAACAATCTGGTAAATCTTGGCATCTGTGAATATATTAACCAAATCTTGATCCAATAATCCTTGTTTAGCTTCTTTATGTAAAATATCAAGCGCTGTCTGGTTAGGTAAACTGCTTTTATAAGGGCGATCTCTGGCTGTCAAGGCATCATAAATATCGGCAACCGTCATTATTCGGCTCTGCACAGGGATCTCAGATCCTTTTAAACCTCTAGGATAGCCCTTCCCATTGATTTTTTCATGATGAGCTGAAGCAATATGTGGAATATTCTTCAGCTCTGTTGTCCAGGGTATTTGTAAAAGATAATCAAGGGTATTACTCACATGGGATTGGATCTCAAATCTCTCTTCTTCCGTTAAACTACCTCTCTTAACAGATAAGGCCAGAAAGTCATCATTAGATATCAAACTATCTCCTGTCCAGGGCGCATCTTTAACCTGATAACATGAAAGATGTTCCAGGTGCTCATGCGTATCCTCGTCCAAAATACTCGGCTGGTTGGATTCTTCTATCACTTGATGAAAATGTTCCAATTTTTCCAGTTCTTTATTCAAAACCTCTTGTAGATGCTGTTGTTGCTGAACAAATATATTTCTGTCAGATATGCTCTGATATTCACAAATTTTTTGATAAAAATCTTTTTGTAAGCGCTCTTTTAACCACATAATCCTGAATTTTAAAATTTCCAGGCGAGTATCGTCCAGCTTCTTGGCTTTAAGTAGCACATGCTCTCTAACGCCGACTTTTCCAAAATCATGCAGTAAAGCGGCATAACGCAATTCTCTAATTTCATCAGAAGAAAATTGTTTGTTTTTATATTGATGATCCCCAGAACGCGGTAAAATTTCTGCTAATCCAATGGTTAACTCTGCCACCCGAAATGAATGACCACTGGTAACAGGATCTCGAGACTCAATAGCCTTGACCGAAGCCGAAACGAAACCTTCAAATAAGTTGTGTATGTTTTCTAACAACAAACTATTATCAATAGCAACAGCAGCCTGGCTTGCCAAAGCCATCAGGGTCTCGGTCATTTCCTCACCAAATGCTACAAACCTCCTGCGATTATTAACTTGCAATTCATCTTTTCTGTTAAGAAACTGTAAAATACCAATAATCTCTCCTTCATGATTTTGCATGGGCAGAACCAATAACTCACGAGTTCTATAATCTGCCGCCTTATCAAAAGAGCTATCAAAATGATAAGGCGCGGTCGGGTCTATCTCATAGGCATCTTTAATATTGAGAACTTCACCTGTTAAAGCGACATATCCTGCTAGTGATTGTTTACTTAAAGGAAAAGATTTTTCTTCGAAATTTAGTTCTACCGTTTCGTTTTGAGCAAGTCTGAAACACAACATTGGATTTTTTTTATCGGATTTATCAACTAAAAATAACGATGCGCCCTCACAGGCTGATAGCTTTCTTCCATAAGTCAAAACCATTTCCAGCAGACAACCCAAGTCTTTTTCCGCAGAAAGGGCTATCCCTATTTTTGACAAATTGCGCTTTTCACTTTTTCTGGAGTCTAATTCGGACTGTAAAAATTGCTGATGAATCAAACTATGCCAATATTTAAGGGCTAGATTTATCGCTTTAACCGTTGGATTAATTGGCCATAACGCAGGGATCACAACATCGGCTTCGATATCATTTCTATTGCTTAAAATAATGCCTTGAAACTGCAATAATCCCGCTATTAAAGCCGTAATCACCTCTGGTTTAGTATTATTTCCAATTAAAATTACTGCAACATTAGCAGACTTTTCAGCTCCCTTTTCAAACTGCTCCAGACTCAACCATTCACAGTCAGAAACCAATGATTGCTTCTGCAAAACGCTGGTCGGCAGTTGCCCTATTGTCATAATAATTGGAATCATCATCGTAAACTTATAAAGCCCCCCCAGAATCAATTTAAATGATATTTATACCCCTAAGTGTAGAAAATCCAAGCATATCTTTTGTATTTTTATGTGGAAATCATCTAAAAAGAACCTTCATTCTTACAAAATGCTTCTCCAGATGGGTCTAATATACCAGATCACTTCTAGCCCACACTTTCCCACATCTGCTCATACCTACGGATCAGACATCCGCATACTGCTCTGAATCTGACAGCCACCTCTTAACCAGCGCTTTTGCAGCCAATGGATTATTTTCAATAATTCGCTCTGCCCACTGGGTCGCCTGTGGGATCAGAGCTTGATCTCGCATTAAATCAGCAATTCTAAATTCAGCAATACCTGTTTGTTTGGTACCAAGAACTTCACCCGGCCCTCTTAACTCCAGATCTTTTTCTGCAATTTTAAAACCATCCGAGGTTTCTCTCATCACCGCTAACCTTTGTTTACCATGAAGTGACAAGGGTGCATGATAAAGTAGAACACAATGACTCTCGGCACTGCCTCGACCAACCCGACCACGTAATTGATGCAATTGTGCCAATCCTAACCTTTCTGGATTCTCTATAACCATGAGGCTGGCATTTGCCACATCTACACCGACTTCTATTACAGTAGTAGCCACCAGAACATCGAGTTCTCCAGATTTAAATGATGACATGAGCGATTCTTTCTCATCAGCTTTCATACGACCATGAATCAAACCCACTTTAAGCTCTTGAAGCTGCTCAGTAAGTAATTCTGCCGCCACTTCTGCCGCCTGACATTGCAATGCTTCTGACTCTTCAATTAATGTGCAAACCCAATAGGCTTGTCGACCTTCTTTACAGCCTTGCATAACACGACTGATCACTTCATTTCGCCTAACATCTGAAACCAACACTGTTTGTACCGGTTTACGGCCAGGTGGTAGCTCATCAATTACAGAAGTATCAAGATCCGCATAAGCGGTCATTGCCAGTGTTCTGGGGATTGGAGTTGCAGTCATAATTAATTGATGTGGGACTCTATCTTGAGATAAACCCTTTTCTCGCAAAGCCAACCTTTGATGCACACCAAAACGATGTTGCTCATCAATTATTACTAACCCCAGCTTATTAAATTCAACGCTCTTTTGAAATAACGCATGAGTACCAATCACCATCTGCATCTTGCCCGAACCAATATTCTCCTCGGTTTTAGTGCGAGCCTTGCCTTTATGTTTACCCGATAGCCAACCTACTGAAATTTCCAGACATTCAAACCATTGACTAAAGTTTATCGCATGCTGTTCGGCAAGGATCTCCGTGGGAGCCATCAAAGCTACCTGATAACCCGCTTCGATGACCGCAAGTGCTGCCATTGCAGCCACCAGAGTTTTACCTGAGCCCACATCTCCCTGAACCAGGCGCAACATGGGTTTTGACTCTGATAAATCCTTTTCTATTTCAGAAATGACGCGGTTTTGAGCTCCTGTCAATTCAAATGAGAGTTGCTCAATTAATTGCTGCTGTAATTCACCTGTTTCATTGCAACTGGGTGATCTCTGTTGTTGAATACGCCTTCTAACTCTTTTCATTCCAATTTGATGGGCCAATAATTCCTCAAAAACCAGCCTTTGCTGAGCCAGATTATGGCCTGACTCTAAACTGGATAAAGACAAGTCACATTCTGGTGCATGAAGAGATTTTAAAGCAAAGGCCAGATCTGGAAAGTTAAATGCCTCTAGCAGTGCTTGAGGGAGCCATTCTTCTACCTGCTGTTCATTGAGCCAGTTTAATACCTGTGTTATCAATTGGCTCCAACGAGACTGACTGATCCCTTCAGTAGTTGGATAAACTGGCGTTAATCGATCAGGTAGTTGCGGTTGATTTTCCAAATCAAAGATACGGTACTCAGGGTGGACCATTCCAAAAAAACGCCTCCCTGCTTTCACTTCACCAAAACAACGCATGGTTTTGCCCGGGATCATTTGATTCTTTTGTAAAGCTGAAAAGTGAAAAAAACGACACTCCAGTACGCCGGAAGAATCGGATAACACACAGTTAAGCCTTCTTCTTCCGCCAAAAGTAAGATTGGCACCTTCAATTTTTCCCTGAACGACGACCTTAGTTGAGGGTTTAATCTTATCGAGAGGAGTAATTCGAGTACGATCCTCATAGCGAAGCGGTAGATGAAAAAGTATGTCCTGCACATTGGAAATACCCAATTTTTGCAGTTTTTCTGCCAACGCAGCACCCACACCTTTTAACTGAGTGGTGGCTATATTGGATAACAGATCTCCCTCTTGTTTATGCTCTTTCACTGAGTATTCCTGACAGTACTCGCCAATAACTCGATGGCCCCCATTCTGGGATATTTTGCCCTGAAAGCCATTGAAACCACACGTTTGGGAGAGGGTTCAGCAAACGCTCTGGCCACCATAAACTGTTCCATACCCGGCTGCAAATTAGCGGCACTCAGAGGCAAGATAGTAACGCCCAATCCAGTCACTACCATCTGCTTTAAAGTTTCAATGGAACTACCCTGAATATGTGTTGGAGAACCAGAGTCTTTAGGCCATTGAAGATCAGGCAAATATTCCAGAATTTGATCTCGAAAGCAATGTCCCGCCCCCAATAACAGTAACTCTTCTGTCCTTAAATCAGTAATTTTTAAAACTTTTTTATTAACAAATGGATGTGTCTTTGGAAGTAGAGCGACAAATGGCTCCTCATATAAATCAATAACTTCACAGCCTGCTTCGGTAAAAGGCAAAGAGATAATAATGGCATCGAGATCGCCATGACGCAATTTTACCCGCAAATTGGCCGTATAATCTTCATCTAACACCAGGGGCATATTGGGTGCCAGAGATTTCATTTGTGGCACCAATTTTGGCAGTAAATAAGGCGCGATTGTAAAAATAGAGCCTAACTTAAAAATACCATCCAAAGGATCATGGCTGCTTTTTGCCATGGTTTTTAAAGCTTCCGCCTCATCTAGAATAGTGCGTGCCTTTTGAATAATTTGAAGTCCTTTTTCAGTCGGAGTTATTTTTGAGGTATGACGTTCAAAAATAACAACGGACAGCTCTTCTTCAAGTTTTTTAATGCCAATGCTCAACGTCGGCTGGCTCACACAACAAGCACTGGCTGCACGACCAAAATGTTGCTCCCGAGCAACGGCCACAATATATTTGAGTTCTGTAAGTGTCACAATTGCCCTGAAATTTTAGTAACTATTCAGCTACAGCCATAGAAAAAGTTAACCACAATAATTACATCTAGTTAACGTAAAAAGCAATGATAATTTATCAACAGTCCTTTAACCTGAAATTTAGTAACGATTTAATGGAATTATCAGGGTTTAACTCTGCTGCAGGATTTCGAAAAAGACGAAAAAGGGGAGCTTCACTCCGTCCCCTTTATCGAAACTAGCTGATTTTAGATTTAATTTATATTGATGTTTTATGGCCTTGTAACTATCTGTTATTTAAGCTTTTTAACGTTAAATTCATGTTAGCGTTTCTTAATTTCATGTTAATTCACGTTGAAGATAGCTGATTTTATATCACATCACTTTGATCTGCCAAAATAAGATTGGGGTGTTGGCGGGACTGAAGCTGGCTGATAGAAAAAAGCTCAAGAATTGAACTTTATCACCGATATAATGCTTAACATACTGTGTATTTCATCTAACATACTATGATATTTTATAACATCTAATAACATTTTATGTGACATATGTGCTTGATTTGTTCAATTTTGTCGTATTATGTGAATATAACTGTTGCCTTATCCTGTCCGGTCAATATAGTATCGCGACAAATACAAACAAACTTATAATCAGGAGAAAACACATGAGAATCTATAAGGACGATTACGAACTTATCTAAACATTATAACAAATACATAAAAAAAGGAGCGGAAGTTCCTTTTTTGATCTTAAAAGAGTGAACTTTCAATGTTATTCAATTTCTTTCTAGATATTATCTCTGATAATGTTCAATCTCTGATAATGCTCATTATTTTGTAGGAGCGCTTGTTGCATTATGGGGAATTTCTTCAGCACGCCAAATCGCGAGACGAAAAAATGCTACTGATGTTTTACTGAGTGCTAGACAGGATCAAAATTTCGCTAAAGGTATGTCTACTCTTTCAGAATTACATCAGTCTGAAGAGGATATAAACACTTATGCTTTAAAAGATCGAAAAAGTGAAAAAGCAACATCAATTCGTTATGTGCTGAATCAATGGAAACATATTTCTGTAGGGATACAAAATGGTATTTATTGTGAAGGAATCTAGTTGTAATACCCTGATTAAATTATATAGTATTACAAAAATATTTATAGAAACCGTGAACACTGAATTAACAAAAGCTGGTAAAAAGCCTACATATTATCAAGAATTTAAATGGTTGGCTAAATGTTGGGAAGATAGCCCAGTTAAAAACAAAAGACGCGGGAGATTTTTCAATATAACTCTGAGATAATTAAAATACTGAGACATATATGGACGTCTCCGCTTTGCCAAAGCATAAGACGGTCAGTCCTCCTCCCTATTTCGTTCTTTTTTATAGTGGTCTTTTCTTAACCCAAGTTGAGATTAATTATTACCGCAGAGGTAATAGACATTTATTTGTTATGTCTCTCAGCAAACTCCTTTAGCAGGATCGAATAAGCTGCTGGCTTTTCTGTATTCTGCGCTTGACCCTATAGGGTCGGACCAACCTAACCCTCTGATTTTATATGATTTAGTCTTTAATATAACACCGTTTTAAGCCTTAAACGCTGCTTTTCAGGCTATAAAAGGTCATTGCAAGCAATTGCAGCTTCTTTAATGACTGTGCATTCATCTGGAACTTTCATTTTACGATAGTTTGCTTTACCACCTGCATTCTCCAGGTAACATTCTGCAAATGAATGGCTGCCTATCGCTAAACTTGTTGTCCATTTTTCATCTCGCTGATTATTCTTACTCCTAAGCGCGTCGTTAATCCAACCAGCGTGCTCTGCGCTTAGTTGATCAACATGACTTAGACCCGTGAGTTCACATAAACGTTTTCGATTGATAATTTGGTAACGTTTAGATGGGTTTTGGATTTCATTAAAACCGCTCTGTTTCCATTCACAGGGATGCTTCACTTTTCCCGCTCGAACCATGTTTAAATCGATATAGGTTAAACAGCGTATAAGATACTCGTTAGTATCAACGGCGGTTGCATGGTATCGGTCACCCCATAATGCACCTTGGCGTTGCTTTCGTTGATTATATTCCTGGGCGGTTCTTCCGGCGATCAATTGCATACTCTGAGCGATTTCCTGGTTGGCTCCATCTTCCACCAGTAAGTGGATATGATTGGAAGTGACAATATAGTCAAGAACGGTTAGCCCAAAGCGTTTTTTGGACTCAAACAGCCAATAAAGCCATCGCTCTCTATCACGTTTGAATTTAAGTAGGAATTCT
>JBFFIY010000074.1:0-22864 GCA_041556195.1 Enterobacterales bacterium | reverse complement strand
GCTAATCCCAGAAGGGCTCTTTGGCCAAGCCCAACCCAACATATACGACAGGGCACCCCTTGAAACTGAATCTTTTGCTGAGCCATATCTAACCAGTTATGCAAGTTTTCATCATCAGGAATTAACTCTTTGACTTTGGCATCGGTTTTGTAGATATCTTCAGGATCTCCAGAAAGTGCTGCCCAGCGGAAAGGGCCGATCCCACGACAAAATAGCGGCCGTATATAAGCAGGCACAAACCCTGGGAAGTCAAAGGCATTCTCTACCCCTTTTTCGAGAGCCATTTGGCGAATATTATTACCATAATCAACCGTAGGAACACCCTGATGATAAAAATCCAACATAGCTTTTACCTGGAACGCCATAGACTTTTTGGCTTCATCAACTACTAACGCAGGGTTAGTTTCACGTAATTCGGCTGCTTTCTCCATACTCCAGCCTAAAGGCAGATAACCGTTTAAAGGATCATGAGCACTGGTTTGATCGGTAACAATATCAGGATTTACACCTCGTTTAACCAATTCAGGGAAGATATCAGCAGCATTTCCCAATAATCCCACGGAAATAACCTGATTATCCTTGTGAGCCTTATTAATAAGCTCCAATGCTTCATCAAGATTATCACTTCTAGCATCAAGATAACCTGTTTCTAATCTTTTTTGGATGCGGGTTTCATCACATTCAACTGCTAACATTGAAAAACCGGCCATGGTTGCAGCTAAAGGTTGAGCTCCTCCCATACCACCTAAACCACCAGTGAGGATCCAACGACCTTTGGCAACTCCATCAAAGTGAGTTTTAGCCATAGCAACAAAAGTCTCATAGGTACCTTGAACAATTCCCTGGCTTCCGATGTAAATCCAGGAGCCAGCGGTCATTTGGCCGTACATCATCAACCCTTTCTTATCTAACTCATTAAAATGTTCCCAGTTGGCCCAATGTGGAACCAGATTTGAATTAGCAATCAATACCCTTGGTGCATCTGCATGAGTTTTGAAAATACCCACTGGCTTGCCCGATTGAACCAAAAGTGTTTCATCTTCTTCGAGATCTGTCAGGCACTCAACAATTCTATCGTAACATTCCCAGTTTCTGGCGGCTCTGCCAATTCCACCATAAACCACCAAATCTTCGGGACGTTCAGCTGCCACAGGATCAAGGTTGTTCATCAACATACGTAGTGGGGCTTCAGTTAACCAGCTTTTAGCAGTTAAAGTAGTACCTTTAGCAGCCTTTATGATTCTTGATGGATCATGGCGGTTATTCATATTGTTACCTTCTATGTATAATTTAAGTTATTTTTATCTTCGTCTAATGGATTGTTTAAAAACTGATATCACTCTCAAATTGATAGCGGTTGCCGGGATGATAAAAAGTGTTGATGCTAACCCATTTATCACCAGACCAGGTTATTCTATGTAGAACCAAACAAGGAATTGACTGCTTGATACTTAATAATTCTGAAATTACTTCACTTGATATAATGGCTTCAACCCTCTGTTCCGCTCGAGTAACGGGTGTGATCTGAAGTAAGTACTTACTTGGATTTTGAAGTTGAAAATTTTGCACTAAATACTCTGGAATTAAAACAGGATTAATAAAACGTTGCTCAAGTTGAATAGGCAGATCATTTTCAAAATGAAGAATTTCAGAGTAAAAACAATCGGTTGCAATATTTCGTATAGGTTCAGGTACAAATTGAAATTTAATTTCTCTCTCATCTAATTGTAATAACTGACTACGATGCTTATGTCCTCTTAGCTGTATTTCATCGGCAATATCTCGGATTTCCAACAAAGAAGAACTGGCAGATGGTTGGCTGACAAAAGTCCCTAAACCTTGTATTCGGTTTAATATGCCCTCGGAGGTTAATTCATCCAAAGCTCGTCTTGCAGTCATTCGACTGACCGAACACAAAGTGGTTAATTCATTTTCAGAAGGCGTTTTTTGCTCAGGGAGCCAATGACCTGCACGGATCCCGTCCAGAATATAATTCTTAACATGCAAATATCTTGGCTGATGGGTATGGGTCATATCTAATCGTCGTCTTAGTTGCAATCACTAACGAATTTTAACAGTTGACTAAGTATACAGATTATTCTTAGCTTGTATATACAACTAACAATTTGAATGATTAGTGGGATACACTGTGATTTTATTGAAAATGCCTATAAAATAACCCTCTTTTTCGCTAGTGAGTTCTTCGGAATGTTTTCAGTCCCATCAAACCCAATCAAACAGATAGCCTTGATTATAGTGATCGGATTTATAGCAATGCCGTTATTGTGGGCAAACGACTCATCTAAATCGATGTTGGCAGCTGAATCAAAACTTTGGTTAGAAACAGAAATTAATCAATTGTTAGATGATGTTGACTCGAAACATGAGAAATTTGATTCCAATGAATTGAACTTAAAGAATTATCTGATAGAAAACGCTTTAATCTACTGGGATACCGCCAAAATGGCTAAAGGCCTGGCTGGTTCTCATTGGTATAAGTCAGAAAAAACACAAAAGACCCAATTAGAGAATGAGTGGAAAAGAACCATACTTCGTTACTACCTTCGAGCCTATTCCGACTATTATCAACAGCAAAGGTTATCTCTGAATGAATACTTCAATTGCCCGGGTAATAATCGATGTTGGTTAAGAACTCAGGTTGAAATATCAGGGAAGAAATTAGTTGAGCTAGATTTTTATGTTCGAAAAACCAAAAAAAGAGGTTGGCAGTTGATTGATTTAAGAGTGGCTGGTGTTAGCTTATTTAAACATAAACAAGCTGAATTCAGGCAATTACTCAACGAAAATGGGATAAATGCGGTGATTCAGAGTTTAAAGAAAAAAAATGATGAAAAATTGAATAATATCCAAATAAATACAGCTAGTTAACGTTCTTTATTACAAAAAAGATGTTTTAGGTTGGAACTCATTGTTCTGGAAAGGTACAATACTCCGCCCATCTTCGACCCTTTTGTCGCATGAATGGTTTTATGGATTTGTTTTTGAGTGTTTTGCTGAACGTTAATTAATGGTAGCAAACACCTATTTAGAATTATTAAAGAGAGCAGTTTCTTCTGAAGATGGCTTCATAATAACTAACTTTTGATAAATGATAAAAAAGATAACTATGTATAAAAAAATAAACATTATTTTTCTTCTTCTCATGATGGCTTTCAACTTGCCTTCGGCCTACTCAATCACCCCCAGTACCAAGCAGATTGAACAATTTAAAAAAATGTCGCCCCAACAACAAAAACAAATCGCCAAGCAGTTAGGCTATGATCTGGGTGATTTTCAGGGAAATAGTTCTTTTGAGCAGAAATTTGAGCAATCTCCCGAATTTATGCTTCCAAGACAGGAAGATGATTCTGGAATGGATTTAGAAGAGCTTCTTGCAGATATTGAAGACAAACCTGAAGAGCTTACTTACTTTGGTTATGACTTGTTTGCAGGTGAACCAACCACATTTGCTCCAGTTTCAGATATACCTGTTCCCTCAGAATATATCGTAGGTCCTGGTGATGAACTCGTTGTACAGTTATATGGTAAGCAAAATGAAAATTATAATTTAACTGTTTTCCGAGATGGTCAAATTCAATTCCCCCAATTAGGGCCGATAGCTGTTAGTGGTATGGCTTTCGATAAAGTTAGAGAATTACTCACTAAAAGAATTAAAAGCCAGATTTTGGGTGTTGATGTATCTATATCCATTGGCGAACTTCGCTCTATGAGAGTTTTGGTGTTAGGTGATGCCTATAAACCAGGTTCTTATCAGGTCAGTTCTTTATCTACTATTACAAATGCCCTATTTGTAAGTGGCGGAGTAAAGGAAATAGGCTCTCTGAGAAATATCCAGTTAAAACGCAAAGGCCAGTTAATTGCGGTACTTGATCTTTATGATTTGTTATTACATGGAGACACTTCAAATGACTTGAGATTGCAAGCAGGTGATGTAGTTTTTATTCCCAGTGCAGGCGCAAGAGTTTCTGTAACGGGCGAGGTCAACAGACCTGCAATTTACGAAATTAGTAAAAATGAAACCATCAAAGATTTGATCCTCATGATGGGTGGTGCTAAAGCCGATTCTAACCAGGGTTCAGTATTACTTAACCGAATAAATTCTCACAATGTCAGGGAAGCACTGGATCTCGATATAAATCAGAATGCAGATATTTCTACATTACTTCAAAATGGTGATGAATTAGTGGTAGGAAAAATATCTGATTATGTTGAAGGTACTATTGAACTAACTGGCGCAGTGACCAGAGCGGGTGCTTATCACTGGAAAAAGGGATTGAAAATTTCCGATGTGATCAAAAATTTAAAATTAGATTTATTAAAAGATGCTGATTTAAATTATTCAATAATTTCCAGAAAAGTCAATATTAACAATGATATAGAGGTTCTGCAGTTTTCACTGACAGATGCTTTAACCCATCTGAATAATCCAAACTACAATATTGAGTTAAATGTACAAGATGAAATTTTTGTTTTTTCAATTGATGATTCGTTATTAAGATTTGAAGAATTTAGAGAAGGTCGTTTTAACTGGAAGATAGAAGATGAAGAAGAGGAAAGAATTAATGAAAGGACTGAAAGAATAAGATTTCAGGAAAAGTACATAGAAAGAGAAGAGGAAGAAGAAGCTGAAGATGCGCAAGATTTTTCTAGAGTAACCTTATTAAAACCCATAATCGAACAATTAAGAAAACAAAGCAGCTTGGGAAATCCTTATGCGATTGTGAGTATTCAGGGAGAAGTACAGTTTCCCGGTACTTATCCTCTTGCAAAAAATACCAGGATAGATGCGTTAGTTCATGCGGCAGGCGGGTTGAATGATTCAGCTTACACTGTTGCGGCAGAATTAACTCGGAGAGATGTTGCTGAAAATAACACTGTATCAGTCAAACATTTGATGGTTGATTTAAATGCGGTGTTTGATAAAGAAAATGTGCACAATATAAGTCTTAAATCCAGAGATGTATTGACCATTAGAATCAAGCCAGAATGGAATGAAGTTTCGAAAGTTATTGTTAAAGGAGAAGTGAAATTTCCTGGTACCTACGTTATTCGCCAGGGCGAAACTTTAAAGCAAGTGATCAATAGAGCGGGTGGATTAACGGAAATGGCGTATGCGAAAGGTGCCATTTTTATGCGAAAAGAGCTGCAAGAACGAGAAGAAGAACTTTTGAAAGAAATGCAGGAAAGACTTAAAAATGAATTAGCAGCAGCCTCGTTAAGTGAAGCGGATGAGAACAAAAATATTAAAGATGATAAAGCTTCTTTAGAGCTTGTTGAAAAACTGGATTCGACTCAAGCTTTGGGTCGTCTGGTGATTGATTTACCTGAAATCCTTGAAAATGAAGAAGGTTATATTAGTGATTTATTGCTTAAAGATGGCGATGAATTAGCCATTCCTCCAAGTACACAAACTATATCGGTTATAGGGCAAGTACAACATCCAACAGCTCATATTTTTAACGGACGTTTAGACATCGATAAATATTTAGAACTCAGTGGCGGTTTTACAAATCGAGCCGACAAAAAACGTGTTTTTGTTATAAAAGCAAATGGTGCAGTGAAAATGCCTGAAAAAGGTAGTTATTGGTTTGCTTCCAAACAGACATACCTGGAAGCTGGAGATACAGTTGTTGTGCCTTTGAACACAAGCTATATCAAGCCATTAACTTTATGGAACGAAGTGACATCTATTGTTTTCCAGTCAGTAGTAACATTAGCGTCATTGGCTAGATTGTAAAAGTTAGTGCGCTTACTAATGAGCTTAATGTTTAAATAATTTTTGATGGCAAATGCGTAATGAATGATATTTGTAATAATTCTGTAGATGGGGCGAGAGCCAATTTGGATACTCAGGTTGAAAGAACATTGGATAGTCAAGATCCTAATATTATTCAATTTAAGGAGTTGTGGAATAAAATTTGGGATAATAAAGTTGTTATTGTTATTGTAACCGGAGTTTTTGCAATATCTTCTATTTTTATAACCCTTTCTTTGCCTGATGAATACAAATCTCAAATCTTACTGGCTCCAACTTCTGCTAATGAACAGGGGGGTGGTGGAAAGTTAGGGTCTTTGGCTAAACGGTTTGGTGGTTTAGCCAACTTAGCTGGGATTAACCTTGGAACAAATGGCGTTGATAAAACGGCTTTGGCGTTAAAAACCTTGGAATCAAGAGCTTTTATCATGGACTTTGTTAAAAGACGTGATCTGTTGATTCCCCTTATAGCTACAACTTCATGGGATAGAGTAAAAGATATATTAATTATAGACCCTGATATGTATGATGAAAAAAATAAGCTATGGATAAGAAAAGTTAAGCCGCCTTATCAAAAGACACCTTCAGATCTAGAAGCTTATGAAGCTTTTAAAAATCGACTGTCAATTTCACAAGATAAAAAAACTGGGTTTGTTGATGTAACATTTGAATTTTATTCACCAAAGACCGCCCAAGACTGGCTCTCGTGGTTAATTTTCGATTTAAATGAAGCTGTCCGTACAGATGAAATTATAGAAGCACAAAGAAGTATCGCTTTTTTGAATGAACAGGTTCAAATGACGACGGTCAGCGATATGCAAACGGTTTTTTATGAACTAATTGAAGAACAAACAAAAACCATGATGCTGGCTAATGTCAGAAAAGAATATGTACTTAAAACTGTCGACCCTGCATTTATGCCTGAACTTAAAAGCAATCCTAAAAGGGTACTTCTTGTTATTCTTGGTACGATGCTTGGTGGGTTTCTTAGTCTGTTCTTTGTCATTATGCGTCCATCATCTAAACGGGATCAAAACGCTTGATAGTTTGATTTAGTTCCTAACAAAAGCCTAAATTACCCATGAAAAAAAAAATACTGGTTGTTTTTGGAACTCGACCTGAAGCTATTAAATTGGCCCCTGTTATAATAGCCCTTGAAAAAGAAGAAATTTTCGAGTTAAAGGTCTGCGTTACTTCTCAACATATTGAACTGTTGCAACAAGTGTTGCAGACATTCAATATAACGCCTGATTTTGATCTTTCAATTATGACTGTAGAACAAACTCTTCCCAAAGTTGTATCTAATGTTTTAACAGGCCTCACTTCTGTTTTAGAAAAAGTTAAGCCTGAATTAGTAATTGTGCATGGAGATACAGTAACTTCATTCGCAGCAAGTTTAGCGGCTTTTTATCAGAACGTGGAAATAGCTCACATAGAAGCAGGGCTGCGTACACATGATTTATTATTTCCCTGGCCTGAAGAAGCAAACAGACAACTTACAGGTGTTTTGGCCAAACATCATTTTGCTCCAACAGAATGTGCTAAAAAAAATTTGTTGGATGAAGGGAAAAATATTAATTCAATTTATGTAACAGGTAATACGGTTGTTGATGCATTATTTATGGGGCTAAATAAGCTGAAAACAGATCCAGAATTAAATAATACAATCACGACAAAATTTGCCACACTAAAAAGCAAAAAAATAATTCTGGTAACTTGTCACAGAAGAGAAAATTTTGGTAAAAGATTGAAAGAGATCTGTGAAGCTCTAATTGAAATTTCAAAAAAACACTCTGATCATCAAATCGTATTTCCTCTGCACCCAAATCCACAGGTTTTAATGCCCGTAAAAAGTATATTAGGAGGATTTAGTAATATACTATTGTTAGAGGCGCTTGATTACCTTTCCTTTATTTATCTGCTTGATAAATGTGCACTTGTTTTAACAGACTCTGGCGGAATTCAAGAAGAAGCCCCCTCTCTGAATAAACATGTCATGGTAATGAGAGATGAAACAGAAAGAGTTGAAGCTATTTCTTCAGGGGCTGTTACTTTAGTTGGGACAGGAACTCTAAGAATAGTAGAAAATGTCAGTTTGTTTTTGGAGAAACAACATAATCCTTGTAAGTCAGATGTATTCGACAACCCTTTTGGGGATGGCCACGCTGCAGAAAGAATAGTGATTATTTTAAAATCTCTTTATGGCCAAAATAAATGATTTTCAACAAAATCTCTATAATTGGATTAGGCTATATTGGTTTACCAACAGCAGCAATTTTTGCTAATAAAGAAATAAAAGTTGTAGGTGTAGATATATCACAAAAAATTGTTGATACAATTAATAGTGGCGATATTCATATTTCTGAACCTGCATTGAAAGAATTAGTTAAAAAGACTGTTCAGCTAGGTTTTCTTAGAGCTTCATTAGAAGTTGAACCATCAGACGTTTTTATCATAACTGTACCAACACCATTTAAACAAAATCATGAACCTGATTTAACTTCAATTGTTGCTGCAATTAAATCTATTGCCCCAGTTTTAAAATCTGGAGACTTAGTTATTCTTGAATCAACCTCACCTGTTGGTACAACAGAAGAGATGTCACAGTTATTATCAGAATTACGTCAAGATCTTAGTTTTCCTCATAAGAAAAAAGGTTTATCTGAGATCAGAATTGCTCATTGCCCAGAAAGAGTATTGCCTGGGGACGCATTGAGAGAGCTTGTTGAGAATGATCGAATTATTGGAGGTGTGTCAGATGCTTGCTCCCAGAGTGCAGCAGTTCTCTATAAACAAATTTCAATAGGAACTTTGCATTTAACGACATCCAGAACTGCAGAGATGTCTAAATTGGCTGAAAATTCATTCAGAGATGTTAATATAGCCTTTGCAAATGAGTTATCTATGATTTGTGATGATTTAGATATTAATGTAAGGGAATTAATCAAGCTAACAAACTGTCATCCAAGAGTTGAAATATTAAATCCAGGAGTTGGAGTTGGAGGGCATTGTATTGCAGTAGATCCCTGGTTTATTGTCAATAAAACGCCTGGTAAAGCGAACTTAATCAAAGTTGCTCGAGAGACAAATGACAAAAAACCTGTGTGGGTGGTTAATAAAATAAAAACAATACTGTCTGATTATATTGCGGAAAACTCAATAAATAAACAAAGTGATGTTACAATTGCATGTTTAGGACTTACTTTCAAAGCAAATGTTGATGATCTTCGTCAAAGCCCAGCTTTACAGGTAGTTCTTGATTTAGTTAACCAGGTATCATCCAATTTTTTAATTGTGGAACCTAATATTTCTGTTCTTCCCACAGAACTTCAAATGGAAAGTGTTAAATTACTTTCTGTAGATGAGGCTTTAATAAAAGCTGATATTATAATTGCTTTAGTAGGGCACAATGAATTCAAGTCGGTAATGCCTGATTTGATTCAAGGTAAAATTTATTTAGATATTTGTGGAATTAAAAATGACTGTTAAATCACATGATAGTGAAGTACAAAACTTTACTGGCCAATCAAGTTATAAAGAAAACCTGAAAACCAAACTACAGAACAAAACAGCTGTTATTGGTATCCTTGGATTAGGATATGTAGGACTCCCGTTAATGCTGCGATATATCTCGGTTGGATTTCGAGTGATAGGAATTGATATTGATAAGTCCAAAGTCGCGATATTAAATAAGGGAGAAAGCTATATTGAACATATTTCATCATCATCTATAGCCAATGCCAAAGCTAATGGTTTTGAGGCGACAACCGATTTTTCAAACGCTTCGGATTGTGATGCTTTAATTTTATGTGTTCCTACTCCCTTAAGTAAGTATCGAGAACCTGACTTAAGTTTTGTGTTACAAACTATGGATTCTGTAGTTCCATATTTGAAGAAAGGGCAGGTGTTGTCACTGGAAAGCACCACCTACCCGGGTACGACTGAAGAAGAATTACTACCAAGAATAGAATCTCAGGGCATGATCGTAGGTGAGAACTTCTTTTTAATTTATTCCCCGGAAAGAGAAGATCCAGGAAATCCAAATTTTAATACACAGAGTATTCCTAAGGTTTGTGGTGGACACACGGCCAATTGTTCTGAGATAGGTATTGCTCTTTATGAAGTAGCTATTGATAAAGTTGTTGCTGTGAGTTCAACTAAAACGGCAGAAATGACCAAGTTATTAGAAAACATTCATCGTTCAGTGAATATTGGATTAGTTAATGAAATGAAAATAGTTGCTGATAAAATGGGGATTGATATTCATGAAGTTATTCGAGCAGCAGCGACAAAACCTTTTGGCTTTACTCCCTATTATCCGGGACCAGGTTTAGGCGGGCACTGCATACCTATAGATCCTTTTTATTTAACCTGGAAAGCAAGAGAGTATGGGGTTCATACTCGATTTATTGAACTTGCAGGTGAGGTGAATTCTGCCATGCCACAATGGGTTATTGCTAAGCTTGTTGATGCATTGAATGAAAATGGTTTATCAGTTAAGGAAAGCAGGATATTGGTTTTAGGAATTGCTTACAAAAAAAACGTAGATGATATGAGAGAATCTCCATCAGTAGAACTAATGGAACTGTTACAGGCTAAAGGTGCGATTTTAGAATACTCCGATCCGCATGTGCCAGTATTTCCTAAAATGAGAGAACATCAGTTTTCATTGACCAGTATTGAACTAACTCCTGAAATACTAAAGTCTTTTGATGTAGTATTGCTCGCTACAGATCATGATAAATTTGATTATGATTTGATTTCAAAAAATGCCAAATTGATTATAGATACCCGTGGAAAATATCAAGGTAACAAGTCATCTCACATTATCAGGGCATAATGATTGATTGTTATATATCCAAGTAGTTTGGATATAAACTTTGAAATATAAAAATTAATAGGTTTTTTATAAGTATGAAACGATTTGCAATGATAGGTGCAGCAGGTTATATCGCACCCAGACACATGAAAGCCATATCAGACACTGGTCATGATTTGGTGGCTGCCCTGGATCCAAATGATTCTATAGGGATCATGGATAGCCATTTTCCAAGTGCAGATTTTTTTACAGAGTTTGAGCGATTCGATCGCCATGTTGATTTGCAAAGACGTAAGAGCCAGGCGATAGATTATGTTTCTATATGTTCACCTAACTATCTACATGATTCACATATTCGTTTTGGTCTAAGATCTGGAGCCGATGTCATTTGTGAAAAACCATTGGTTTTAAATCCCTGGAATATAGAAGCTCTCAAAGATGTCGAGAATGATTCGGGCAAACGGGTTAGTACCATTCTACAACTTCGTTTACATCCAGCAATAATCGCTTTAAAAAATCAAGTTGAAAATTCTTATACGGATAAAAAATTTGATGTAGATTTAACTTACATAACTTCTCGCGGACATTGGTATTTAGTCTCCTGGAAGGGTGACGAACATAAATCGGGAGGAGTTGCCACCAATGTAGGTGTTCATTTTTACGATATGTTGCAACATGTTTTTGGTAAGTTACAAACTAATGTGGTTCATTATAATAGTGAAACAACCACAGCTGGTTATCTCGAATATGAAAGGGCAAGAGTTCGTTGGTTTTTATCTGTGGATGCCAATAATCTTCCTTTAGTTGCCAGGGAAAACAATTTGAGAACCTATCGTAGCATTACTATTTCTGGTGAAGAAATTGAATTCTCAGGTGGTTTCACCGATCTCCATACTCAGAGTTATCAACAAATTTTAAAAGGGAATGGTTTTGGACTTGATGATGCAAAACCCTCTGTTGAAGCAGTGCATGATATAAGAAATGCTGAAATCAAAGGGCTCAAAGGAGACTATCATCCTTATTTATCAGAATTAATAGTTTCAAAATAATCAAACTTGTTCATTATTCGTTTTGGGAGAGCAGGAGATATGAGTTACCAGGTACACGAAAGCAGCATTATTGATGATGGGGCTAAAATCGGTGAAAATACCCGTATATGGCATTGGGTACATGTTTGTTCTGGCGCTGAAATAGGTTCAGATTGTTCATTAGGTCAAAACGTTTTTATAGGCAATAAAGTTTTGATTGGTAACAATGTGAAAATTCAGAACAATGTCTCTGTCTATGATAACGTCACCCTTGAAGATGATGTATTTTGTGGTCCAAGTATGGTATTTACAAATGTTTATAACCCAAGAGCAGCTGTTTCCAGAAAAGATGAATATAGGGCTACATTAATTGAGAAAGGAGCTACCTTAGGAGCCAATTGCACTATTGTGTGTGGGATCACTGTAGGTCAGTATGCGTTTGTTGGAGCAGGTTCTTTAGTGAATAAAAATGTTGCCGATTATGCTTTGATGGTAGGAGTGCCCGCTAAACAAATAGGTTGGATGAGTGAATTTGGTGAAAAATTAAAATTACCTTTAACTGGTAATGCTGAAACATATTGTGAAGCAACGGGCATGCGATATTGTTTAAATAAAAATAAAGTTCACAAAATCTCGGAATAACTTTTATCGGAATAGTATAAATGCAATTTATCGATTTAGCTGTACAGCAAAATTTAATTAAAGAACAAATTGATGCCAATATTCAAAAAGTGCTTCAGCATGGGAAATATATTTTGGGCCCAGAGGTTGATGAACTAGAGCAACGGCTGGCAGAATTTGTCGGGGTTAAACATTGTATCAGCTGCGCCAATGGAACTGATGCCCTGCAAATTGCACAAATGGCCTATAATATTGGTTCAGGAGATGAAGTCATCACACCTGGGTTTAGCTATTTTGCAACGGCAGAAACTATTGCTCTTTTAGGGGCAAAACCAGTTTTTATAGATATAGATAGTAGAACTTACAACCTTGATGCGACTTTGTTAGAAGCGGCTATCACAAATAAAACCAAAGCGATAATACCGGTTTCGTTGTATGGACAATGCGCCAATTATGACGAAATTAATACCATTGCTAAACGTCATAACATACCTGTAATTGAAGACGCAGCCCAAAGTTTTGGGGCAACTTACAAAGGTAAAAAATCTTGTAGCCTTACAGATATCGCTTGTACTAGTTTTTTTCCTTCAAAGCCTCTGGGGTGTTATGGTGATGGGGGAGCAATTTTTACTAATGACGATGTGCTTTCTAAAAAATTAAGGCAAATTGCAAGACATGGGCAAGAGAAAAGATATTATCATGTAAGGATTGGGGTGAATAGCCGATTGGATAGCATACAAGCCGCTATTTTATTGGCTAAACTGGAACTCTTTCCAACTGAATTGAAATTGAGAATTGAACTAGGTGAAAAGTATAATGAACTTTTATCAAAAAGCGAAAATATAAAAATTCCACATATTGAAAACTGGAATTCATCTGCTTATGCACAATATACGATTTATACTGAGAGTCGAGAAAAGCTAAAAAAAATATTGTCAGATAAGGGTATACCCACTGCAATACATTATCCTGTTCCACTTAATCAACAACCAGCATTAGTTAAATATAAGAGCAAACTAGCCATTACAGATAAAACATCAAGTAACGTTTTAAGTTTGCCATTTCATCCTTATCTTCAAGAAGAACAGATTAAAAAAATTGTGGATATTGTTTTAGAATATTGAAATCAATGGGTTATCTTTAACTAAATATAAACAAAATGAATTCTGAAAAAGAAAAGCTATTTGTATGACTGTTTTTATTGCTTTTCGCGTAAAGTGAATTTAGCTTCTTATTGTACGTTATTTGTAGTGTAGCTTACCTTAATAGCTAAAAAATACTATCGCTGGATTAAATTAAGCGATAGAAGAGTTTTAGATGTATATAATTTAAATCACTACATGATTGATTTCAAATGAAATTGCTGCTAGATGTATTCAGAGTCTCGATTTAATAATAATTCAGTTCAGATGCTTGACTATAATACTTAAAATATTTATTCATCAAATGATAATCTTTTGTAAATTGGGAAAGATCTTAATGTTAGTTTCTTATGTGGATTTATTTGTTAATTTAGAACTAGAAAAATGTGAGTATTGTATTTATAAAGGCTTAAATCATTTAGAAGATGATTTGAACGGGAAAAGAGGCGATGTAGATATTCTGGTTTCAGAAAGTACCCTAAGTAGATTTGAGCAAATTGCATTGAAATGTGGTTTTAAAAAATCTATGTCACAAACATCATATCCAAACTATTATTTAAAGCGTGATGAACAAACTGGACGGATGGCAATGATTGATCTAGATGTCAAGCTGAGATTTGGTCAAAAACCGCAGCCATTTCATTTAAGACCTAATTGGAATGAAATGAAAATTGCAAAGAAAAATATCGATGGAACAATTCTTAATGTTTTGGATACTCATGATTATTTGCCATTGATGTTAATGATGCGAATAACTTCAAATCACCCTCAAAAATCAACAATCTCTGAAATTTGTATACTGTATAATGAAATAGATAAGGAAAAATTAAATTGTTCTTATTTCTCGAAAATACTAATGGAATTAACCAGGTCAAGTGAAAATGAACTTTATGACAACATCAATGATTTTTTGACTTGGGATAGACTTCAGGTTTTATACAAACAAACTATCTTGGATTCTTTAGGCGGAAGCAAACTAAGAACATCAATCAGATTATTTATATACTTGTATTACTCTTGGTATTTAAGACTAAAAGCCAGATTGAAAAAAGTGATTAAACAGCCTCCCTATCATCTTCATCAAGGTGTTATTATTGGTATGATCGGTGTAGATGGCGCTGGAAAATCATCAGCTGTTGATGCTGTTCTAAATGATCAATTTTATAAGGTTTCAGGTGTTAAACGTATCTATTTTGGTAATGGAGAGTATTGGTTTCCAGGATTAAATTGGATGTCAAAATCGTTTAGTAAAATGCCTGTTTTTCGTTATATTCTGTTATTTTTGAAAAATTTCGATCGTCAAATGCGTTCTTTGTGGGCTCTTTATTTAAGAAAATCGGGTAATGTTGTATTATGTGATCGTTATTATTATGATGATGAATGTGGAAAAGTGCTTAGGAATAAAAATATGAAAAATTTGAATGCTTTTGCTAAATTCAAACGAAAAATTAGCTCCTTGATACAGCCAAGGATGATAATAACTCCAGATTTAACCCTTTTTTTTAACGTTAGCCCTGCAGTTGCTTATACGAGAAAAAAGGATTTTTCATATGAAACTATGCTTGAAGTAAATCAATGTTATAGAGAAATAATGAAAAATCGACCAGAAGTTGTTTTTATTGATGCTGACCAAGAACATAGTAAAGTTTTAAAAGATATGTTCTTACATATTAGTTCTTTTAACAAATGAATTGGAAATATTGGTTGGTATTAAGGTTAAGAAATGCTGGCGCAAGACTTACAAGAAATTTGTTAAATAGTAACAAATCTTTTTATATGCATGTCGTGGGATTATCTGTTGCACGATATTGGCATTCATATGTAACCACTGAGATGTTAACTGCAATTGAAATTTTTAGAAATCTCCATAAACATGAAGATTTCAAAAAGATTAGTTTAACAGGAACTGGTGTTCTTCAATTATACAGTAATAAACATATCTATTTGATTCCTGCTGGTGGCCTTTCCAAGGAGTCTCTCGCAAAAAATTATTTAAATTGGTGCAGCCTAAAACAGTCTGAAAGCAACAATTTAGTTGATTATTGGTTAGAAGAAAAAACGTATACAAGGTTTAATTTTTATAAAATTGAGAAACTTCATTTAATCGAAAATTCTGAAATAGCCTATAATTTTGTATCAAAAAAACTCATTGGGGAATTAAATGATAATGAATTTGCTCTTATAGATTTTATTTCAATAAACAAGAAACTTATAAAACTTATTAATGTTGACTTGAATGGGGTGATTACTGATTTACAAGTTAAATCTAGAGGATATGTTGGTTTGTTACATGGAGATTTAACGAGTAAAAATGTTCTTAGGAATGTTAATGGAGATTATGTGTTAATTGATCTTGACCGTGTAAATTTTAAAGGCTCACAAATAATAGATGATATTCATTATTGGATTTGTGAATTAGAAATTCAACTAAAAAAATCTTGGTTATATATTTTCCCTGAAATATTAACAGGAAATACTCATTGGTGTATTCCTTCCAGATTAAACAGTCCAAATGAAACTAAAAAATTACTGATGGTCTATTTTTTTTATAGGATAAATGAGGAAATAAGGGATGATATTAAGGTGCCTTTATTTTATACGAAATTCTTAAAAAAATGTTTGTTACAAATAATGCCCGTAATAAATTCAGGTGTAAAATGAGTTCGATTAGCAGTTCAATATCTAAAACAATGATTAGACAATTATTAGTAATTGTTATTCAATTAGTTATTGTTGTTTTTACTGCAAGGATTCTAGGGCCAGAAAAGAACGGTCATTTTTTGATATCCATTTTATTTTTAGCAATGTTGACAAATTTTCTCAACTTTGGGATATCTCCAGCAACAATATATTTTCTTAACACCAAACAATTTGATAAAGAGACGATTTATTTCTCTAATTTGATTATATGGGGTGGAATAGCTATTCTTGGATTAATTGCTGGTTATTTTTTATTGTCTATCTTTGGAGAAACTCTATTCCCCAATATACCCATTACATATTTATATTTGGCTTTGTCAATATTCCCTTTTAGCTTACTTTACTCTTTTTTAATAGCCGTTCTACAAGCTGAAGAAAAATTCACATCTTATAATATTGCTTTACTTTCTCAACCCAGTTCTTTTTTATTGCTATTATTTATCTTATATTTTGGTGATATATTTATTGTTGAAAATGTAATTTTTGCGAATCTTTGCTCTGTTTTTATTGGGCTACTCTTCTCGATTTTTCTTTCATATGAAAAAACACTTAAGATAATTCGATGGTCAAGTATTGTCACATACTTGACCAAAGCTATATGGTATGGATTTCGTTCATTTTTAGCCAATATGGTTGCTTTTTTACAAACACGCATCGATACATTTATGCTTAATTACTTAATCAATCCTGTTGCAGCGGTTATATATTTTACTGCGGCGCACATTGCAGAAAAATTGTGGATATTTCCTAATGTGATGAGTGTTGTATTATTGCCACGATTAGCATCACTTGAGAAGAAAGAGCCAAGTAGAGGAGTGTTAATTGCACAGTCTTATAGATATGTTATTGTTATTGTTTCATTGTTATCAATGGTATTAAGTGTTGTAGCAGTGCCTCTTATTGACTTATTGTTTGGAGATGATTATGCCAGCGCTTCACTTGTAGTGATTGTTTTATTGCCTGGAATCATATTAGGTTCAGGAAATAAAATATTAGCTAATTCTATTGCTTCCAGTGGAAGGCCAGAAATTAATTTATATACAAGCCTTTTTGTATTAATTGTTAATATTGCCATGAATTCATTATTAATACCAATATTAGGTGTTTTGGGGGCTGCATTGTCAACATCTATTGCATACATCTTAAATGCAATATTGAGAATATGGATCGCATGTAGACTAGAAAAATGTGTTATCTTTTCTTCACTAGTTCCAAAATTAGCAGATTTGCAATATATGTATCATTTTATTGAAAATTATTTGAGAAGAAAAAAAAATGCTTGAGCTAGAATTTTTAAGTTGAATATAAATTATATCAAAAATTATACCAAAATTGATTTGTTATTGGCTATAATCATGGCTTCATTATTTTGTGCCCATTATTAACCTTAAAGTTGCAAACAATTTTAAATTTGAGTCCTAATGCATATATTATTTTTTCCTTCATGGTATCCTTCACAAATTTCACCACAAAGAGGGGTTTTTTTTAGAGAGCAGGCTGAAGCTCTTATCTCTAAACAAATTAAAGTCGGTGTTGTTTACCCCGAGTTATGTAGTGTGAGGAATTTAAGTTTAAACAACCTTAAATACCAACGATTTAATTTTACTTTTCAAAAAGAAAATAATGTTAATGTCCTTCGTTGGAATGCTTGGTCATTTCCGAAACTAACGCGTTGGAATGCTTGGCTATACAAAACAATGATAAAAAATCTCTTAAAAAAATATATAATTGAATTTGGTACACCTGATATAATACATGCTCAAGGATTATTGTGGGGAGGAATTGCTGCAGCAGACATGCATAAGGAATTTTCTATCCCTTTTGTAATTACTGAACATTCGTCAGTTTTCCCTAGAAAATTAATTCATTATTGGCAACATAATCAAATTATTAATGCTGCGAATGAAGCTGCAAAGGTAATGTCTGTTAGTAAGTTTTTAGCTAATAGTATAAACGAAATTGGTTATCGTGGCCCAATTGAAATTATGCCAAATTTGGTGGATGTTGATTTTTTTACTTTGCCAGTTGATGGTAAAAAACGTGAAGACCAAATATTTAGATTTATTGTTATTGCTTTTTTAAGCAAAAACAAAGGGATAGATAATCTAATTCGCGCTTTCTCAAATGCATTTTCTAATGATGAAAGGGTCATTCTTGAAATAGGTGGAGATGGGCAAGAATGTGATTATCTGAAAAATTTAGTCAATCAACTTGGTATTAGTCATAAAGTGTTTTTTCTTGGTGCATTAGATAAAGTGGAAGTGAGAAATGCTATTTGGAGAGCTAATTCTTTAGTTTTGTCAAGTTATGTGGAAACATTTGGCGTGGTTTTAATTGAAGCAATGGCTACAGGTTTACCCGTTATTGCAACTAAATGCGGTGGTCCAGAAGATTTTGTACCGTTACACCTACAATGCAAATTAGTGGAACCGGAGAATATAGTAGATTTAGCGGAGGCTATGAGTAGTCATTTTCATGCAAGGGATGAATTGATTCAACTGCAACTAAAATTGAGAGATTATGTCTGTAGCAACTTTAGTTGTGAATTAGTGGGTTCAAGGTTGGTTGATTTGTATAGCAAATTGACGAAAAACGTGTGATTTTGACGCAAGCTTTAATTTTCTGGCACGGTAAGTTTTTATTTTGAGAAAAAATGAATGAATATATGGTGATTTAACTGTGGAATGGTGGGTTGATTCAGAACAAAGTGTTGAAGGTCAAATCTCTGGCTGCCTTGGCAGAACTAATTTGCTTGATTTGTGTAGCTAATTTAAAGCGTTTTAGAAAATTGAAAAATTTTCATATAGTGAATGAACTGTTTAATCTAATGAATTATATTTCAATGGTAACTATAAAGTTAAACGGGTGCTAATTTGAGTAAACAAGAAGTATATAGATATAGTTGTTTAACGATACTATTCTTACTATTTTTGACGCCTACTATTCACTTCTCTGGCATGATAGGTTTCAGGATGGAGGAAGTTTATATTGTATTTTTGATGTTTTTAGTGCTCTTTTTGATTAATAACGGTTCATTCTGGAACGTGCAAATTCCTGTTAGAGTAGTTCTACTCATTGTCTTTTCGATCATTATTATATTAAGTATTGGAGCTGGCGCATTTTTAGGGTTGCCTTCATCATTACTTGATTTCACTAAATATATCTGGTTATTTAAGTCAATAGTGATTTATTTGATTTTTTATAATTATGTTTATCTTTCTGAGGGGGGGCGGGATCATCGAAGAGAATATATTTTAAAAAACTTTATCAAATTTTCATTACTGTCTAGTTTGATTTGTTTTCAACAATATTTCGATTTGTTTGATTTAAATTCTTTTTATGTGCCAATAGTTGCTCCAACACAATACGAGACGCTCATGCCTGGTTATCCTATTCCAAGAGTTGTTGGTATGTTAGGTAATCCAAATGTACAAGGATTTGTTTTGGCTTTATCGTTAATTTGTTTTGTGTATCTTTTATTGCAAAATAGAAAACAAGTCAATATTTATTATTTTCCCGCAATATTTTCTGCAATGATTATGACGCTTTCAAGAAGCTCTTTGATTGTATTTGTTGTTGGCTCGTCAGTTTTATTTTTTTTATATAAAAAAAATAAAAGGCTTGTTTTTTATAAATTTTCATTGTTATTGATTTTTGCTTTATTAGCTTACGTTATATACTGGTTTCTTAAAGAGAATGATGTATTTTATGATTTGATTTTTAGGAGGTTTGAAAGGCTAGAAGATGTATCAGAAGAAACTAGTTTCACATCTCGATACTCTCAATGGCAGATAAACATTGAATATTTCATGAAGAGTCCTATTTTTGGAGTTGGGCCTCTTCCACGTTCTGAGGGAATATTTGGAGCGGCTGATAATGAATGGTTGTTCTTTTTACGCGCATATGGAGTGGTTGGTGTAAGCTGGTTGCTTTTGTTTTTTTTCTTACCTATTTTTGCAAGTCCTTCTAAAATTGTTAAAGATTGGAATGTTAAGGTTTTTAGTGTGGCGATACTTTTTGCCTCATGTCTCTATATGATACCCGCTGCGATTGTCACAAGTACAACAGTTTTTCCTTTTTTGCTAATACTTCTCTCAAACTACGATATTTCCAAATATAGCCTGGCTAAATCTCCAAGCCATTGTGACATTATGTAATCGACACTAAAAATCATGAGGCATGTCATGTTCTTTTTCTTCTCATTTAAGCATGAAAAATTGTCATAGAGTTTAATTTGTGAATGATGTTCCAAAGTAAATGTCAATAAAAAACTGAGATTTAAAATTGACGAGGATGATAAAAAATGGCCATTAGCCATAGCTATAAGAAATTTTCTATTTTATTATCGGCGATTATCAAATAATGACTCTTTGCTTATTCAAAAAATACAGATTCATTTTTTATCGACTTAAAAGAACGTTTGGAAGATAATCATTATGACCATTTTGATGATGCTGGTTTTCCTGTACGTAAAAAATGGGCAATGGATTTACAATTACACGACAATTTTTTCATTTGCATTAGCTAAGTGGCAAGCTTATTTAGAAACAGGAGATGAAAAATTTACACAACAGCTGTTCAAAATAATAGATTTTTCATTTAAGAATAATGTTGAAATAAATTATGATGGTATTATTTTTTTGTATCAAAATCTTGCCTGCGCTATGAACCAAGGTGAGGCATTAAGTTTATTGGCACGAAGTTATGAATTAACCAATAAACAAGAATATATTGATTTTGCAAATAAAATCATCAAACCATATGAAGTTTTAATTAAAGATTATGGCGTTAAAGGAAAAAAATTAAATGTTGTCTTTTAATATGAGGAATATGCTGTTCTACCATATAAACATGTTCTTAACGGGATGATTTATTCGTTGGTTGGACTGTGGGAAATATATCAAGTTATGCCACAATTAGCCATTGCGAAAGAGTTGTTTGAAAAAGGTCTAATATATTTAGAGAAAACGCTTCCATTGTTTGATACGGGGAAACGGTCATGGTATTGGTATTGGCTTGATGAAAGGAACCCTAATTATATAGCGAGTGCTATGTACCATAATTTGCATATTTGTCAATTGAACTACTTACATTCAATTACAGGAAAAATAGTGTTCAAAGAATGTGCCACAAAATTTGACTCATATTCACAAAAAATATTCAATAAATTGTGGACTGAATTTTCCTTTTTCAGCAGAAAAATAATAATAAATTTGAATAAATAAATCCTGAGTTTGTTTTTTAAGTGTGTACTGTTTTTCTGTTGCAGTATATTTTTAATTAATTCATAGAATTAAAAGCAGTATTGCTATTTAACTAACTTGCATTTAATGTTCGGCCGTAGAGAGAAATTATACTATGAAGATTGTACATTTAACTTCGGTTCACCAGCGATATGATACTAGAATTTTTATTAAGGAATGCCAGTCATTAAAAGAACATCATAACGTATCTCTTATTGTCGCTGATGGAAATGGAAGTGAGGTTGTTAATGGTATTGAAATTTATGATGTTGGTAAACTGAAAGGTCGTTTGAATCGTGTGTTTAAAACGACTTGGCGCATATTTGATAAAGCCATTACACTAAATGCCGATATATACCATTTTCATGATCCAGAATTGATCCCTGTTGGGATTAAGTTAAAAAAAATGGGTAAAATTGTAATTTTCGATTCTCATGAAGATGTCCCTCAACAGATTCGCTCAAAACCATACTTGAATAGGTTAACGAAGTTTTTCTTATCTAAGTTATTTGCGGCATACGAAAACTGGTCATGTAAAAAATTTGATGCCATAGTAACAGCTACTCCATTTATAAGAGATAAGTTTTTATTAATTAATTCACAATCTATTGATATCAATAATTATCCGATTTTGGGAGAATTGGAGTTAAAAGAAAGAGATGATATATCAAAAAAAAACCAAATTTGTTACATTGGAGGGATATCCAAGATTAGGGGAATTAAAGAAATTGTTGAGTCTCTGAAGTATGTGAAGAAAGATGTACGTTTACAACTGGGTGGTACATTTATAGAAAGAGATATAGAGATTGAAGTAAAGAAAAGCCTTAATTGGCATAAGGTCGATGAATTAGGATGGTTAGATCGTACTGAAGTTAAAAATTGCCTTAACCAATCGCTAGCAGGGTTAGTAACATTACATCCAGTAACCAATTACATTGATGCCTTGCCAGTAAAAATGTTTGAATATATGAGTGCTGGATTACCAGTTATTGCATCAAACTTTCCTTTATGGAGGGAAATCATTGAAGGCAATGACTGTGGGCTATGTGTTGACCCATTGGATCCTAAAGCTATTGCACAAGCAATTGATAAATTAGTTAGTGATCCTGTAATGGCTCGTAAAATGGGTGAGAATGGTAAGGAGGCTGTTCAGAACACTTACAACTGGAAAATTGAAGAAAATAAATTATTTAGTCTCTATGAAAAGTTACAATACAAGGTTAATTGAATGAAAATCTTAACAGTGATAGGTGCTCGTCCTCAATTTATTAAAGCTGCCTCATTATCCAGGAAAATTGCATTACTCGCTGATTTTAGAGAAATTATCGTACATACAGGGCAGCATTATGACTCTAATATGTCTGATATTTTTTTTAAGGAAATGGAAATTCCAGAGCCTGATTACAATTTAGGTATTGGCGGTGCTTCTCATGGAGAGATGACTGGACAAATGTTAATAGCTATTGAACAGACCATCATAAAAGAAACACCAGATCTTGTATTAGTTTACGGAGATACCAATTCTACTTTGGCAG